>JBIKTO010000028.1:0-11603 GCA_044348065.1 Cyanobium sp. | reverse complement strand
TCGGCAGCAACTGCACGATCGGTGTGCCCCGGGCCGCACGGCTGCACATCGGAACCCGGTAGGCGGGCAGGGAATAAACCACGCCGCGATCGCTGAACAACAACAGCGAATCGTGGTCGTTGCAGCTGATGAACAGCTTCACCGCCTCCTCCCCCTGGGAGCGGGTGCCGGCCTTGCCGCGGGTGCCGCGGCTGGTGGCCTCGAATTCGCTCACCGGCATGCGCTTGAGGTAGCCGTTCTCGGTGAGCAGCACCACCGACCGTTCGTTGGCGATCAGGTCGATGTCCTCCAGGCCCCCTTCCAGGTCGAGGATCTCGGTGCGGCGGGGGGAGTTGTACTTGCTGCGGATCGCCTGCAGCTCGTCGCCGATCAGGCTGATCACCCGTTCGCGCCGGGCGAGGATGTCCTGGTAATCGGCGATCTTGGCGAGCAGATCCTCGTGCTCCAGCCGGATCTTGTCCGCCTCCAGGGCGGTGAGCCGCCGCAGCTGCATCTGCAGGATCGCGTCGGCCTGGGCCTCGCTGAGGCCGAACTGGTCGATCAGCTGTTCGCGGGCCGTGGCGGTGTCGGCCGCCGCGCGGATCAGGGCGATGATCGCGTCGAGGTTGTCGAGGGCGATCAGCAGGCCGAGCAGGATGTGGTCACGCTCCTCGGCCTTGCGCAGCAGGTAGCGGGTGCGCCGCTCAATCGTCTCGACGCGGAAATCGAGGAACACCTGCAGCAGCTTGCGCAGGGTGAGCAGCACCGGCTCGCCGCCCACCAACGCCAGCATGTAGGCGTTGAAATTGCTCTGCAGCGGCGTGAGTTTGAAGAGGTTGTTGAGCACCACCTGCGGGTAGGCATCGCGGCGCAGTTCGATCACGATGCGCATGCCATCGCGATCGCTTTCATCGCGGATGTCGGCGATGCCCTCCAGCTTCTTGTCGTTGACCATTTCGGCAATGCGCTCGATCAGCGCCGCCTTGTTGGTCTGGTAGGGGAGTTCGGTGATGATCACCGCATCCCGATCCGGTCGCCCCTTGGCCTCGATCGTCTCGATGCGGGCCACACCGCGCATGGTCACCGAGCCGCGCCCGGTGGTGTAGGTCTCGCGGATGCCGCGGCGGCCGAGGATCTGGCCGCCGGTGGGGAAGTCGGGGCCGGGGATGATCGCCATCAGGGCCCGGTCGTCCAGGTCGGGGTTGGCGGTGAGGGCCAGCAGGCCGTCGATCAGCTCGGTGAGGTTGTGGGGGGGAATGTTGGTGGCCATCCCCACGGCGATGCCGGTGGAGCCGTTCAGCAGCAGCTGGGGGATGCGCGCCGGCATCACGGTGGGCTCCTGCTGGGAACCGTCGAAGTTGTCGACGAAGTCGACCGTCTCGGCTTCGATGTCCTCCAGCAGGGCGTCGTTGGTGAGGGCCTGCAGGCGTGATTCGGTGTAACGCATCGCGGCCGGCGGATCGTTGTCCACCGAGCCGAAGTTGCCGTGGCCATCCACCAGCGGCATGCGCATCGAGAAATCCTGGGCCATGCGCACCAGCGCGTCGTAGACCGCGGTGTCGCCGTGGGGGTGGTACTTGCCGAGCACCTCCCCCACCACGCGGGCGCATTTGCGGTAAGGCCGGTCGCTGCTCAGACCCAGCTCGTACATCGCATACAGGATGCGGCGATGCACGGGTTTGAGACCATCGCGGGCGTCGGGCAGGGCCCGGCCCACGATCACGCTCATCGCATACTCCAGATAGGAGCGCGACATCTCATTGCGGAGATCGGTCTGGATGATCCGTCCGTCGGACTCCCCGGGGCCTGAGGAACCCGGTCCGGTTGGATCCGCCATGCCGTACCGACTGGTGCAGGACCCACTCTATCGAACCCACCCACGCCGGAGCCGATGACGGAGCTGCCGCCCCGCGATGAAGCCAGCCTGCGTCGGCGTCAGCGGCAGGGTCGCCTGCGGGTGCGCCTGGCCGCCGACTGGCGCGCCCTGGTGGCCGCCGTGGGTCTGGCCGAGGCCTACGCCGACACCGACGTGGTGGTGGCCGCCGACGCGGGTTTCACCGATCAGGGCAGCCTGCATCTGCATCTGGGTCCCACCGATCCGCCGATCCGGCTGCGGGATCCCAGCCTGGGGGGAGTGGCGGCCCAGGCGGGCGCCGGCGCCGTCGATCTGGTGATCCCGATCGGCGGTGGCCTGGCGGAGGGCAGCCGCCGGGGCGGCGCCCAGGTGCTGGCTGAGCTGCTGGCCGGCCTGGGGGTGGATTTCGACAGCGGCGGCGAGGGCACGCGGCTGCAGCCCCGGCGGGAGCTGCACACCCGCCTCGATCTGGAGCGCATCGGCGGCGGTCGTCTGCTGCTGCATCGCGCGATCGTGGAGAACGGGGTGGTGGCGGTGAGCAGCGGCGAGGGATTGCTGCCCAGCCCCTTCGGTCCCCTGCTGGGCCCCTTCCTCAATGCCCTCTTTACCGCCGGGGGGGCGGGCAGCATCGGCCTGACGATGCCGGGTCTGGCCCAGCTGGGGCCTGGCTCGCCCGTGCTGGTGGGTGGCGCCGTGGGCTGGGTGGTGGGTAGCGGCAGCGGCCACCAGCCCCAGCCCCGCCGCGGCCCCGGCGGTCAGGCCTGCACCCCCGGTGCCGTGGCGGCGGTGAGCGTGGATCTGCACGCCCTGGAGCCCGGCTGGCTGCGCCCCTGTGTGTTCGAGGGGTACGGCAGCGCCCTGCTGGTGCCGATCGCCGCGCCGATCGCCCTGCTCGACGCGGCGACCGCCCTCCAGGCCGCCGCGGGCGATGGCGAGCTCGAGGCGCCGGTGCTGGATGTTTCGGTGCCTCGGCGCCTCAAGCCCGGCTTCGGCGCTGTCTCCTACACGGCCTTGCGCGCCGGGCGCATCCAGGTGGAGGGGCGCCCGGTGCGTGCCGCCCCCGCCCACAGCCCGCGGCTGGCGGAGGCGATCGCCCGGGAGCTGGTGCGCCGTCTCGAGGATCAGAGCTTTCCTCTGCGGCTGCCGGTCCAGCCCCTGGCCGCCCGGCCGGCCCTGATTCCCCTCGAGGCCTGATCCGTGGGCGCAGGGGGATGGTGGTGGCGCTGGCGGGAGAAGCGGTGAATCCTGCGTAAGCTCCGCCCAGCGCTCCCGTCCGTCATGGCCGAGACCCCCTTCACCCCCGCCACCCCGGCCGACCCCTCCCCGGCTCCCGCGGGGGTTCCCGTGGCCGCTGAAGCACCCCCGGCCGCTGAAGCACCCCCGGCCGTCGAGGCCCCTGTGGCTGTTGAAGCACCCGCAGCTGTTGAAGCACCTGTGGCGGCTGAGGAGGCGCTGGAGGTGGCGAGTTCGTCCGTGCTTCCGATCCCTGAGCCCGCGCCCGCGGCCGAACCGGTGGCGGTGGTCGAACCCGAGCCGTTGCCTGCGCCCGAGCCATGGGCCGCGCCCGAACCGGTCGCCCCCGGGGAGCCGGCGGTCGCCGCGATCCTGGAGGTTCCCCCGCTGCCACCTGGCGAAGCCGCCGAAGGGGGGGAATTCGACCTGCTGATCGGCAAGCTGCGCGCCTGGCTCGACGCCGCCAATCTCGGCGGCCAGTGGCAGAAGCTGCGCGGCCCGCTCAAGGGCTTCGCCCTGCTCGTGCTGGCCATCCTCGCCCTGCGGCTCTATGCCCGCCTGGTCGGCACCCTCGACTCCATTCCCCTGGTCTCCGGCCTGCTGGAGCTCACCGGCCTGATCTACCTGCTCCGATTCAGCGCCACCCGCCTGGTGCGCACCGAGGAGCGGGAGCGGGTGTTCGCCGACTGGAAGCGGCGCTGGCAGGCGTTCAGCGGCCGCGACTGACGCCAGCCTGGTTGATAGTTTGGCGCCACTGCGCCTCCCCCCCCTCGGTGAACATCCAGCTCGGCCGCAACCGCGTTGTCCGCCGTGCCTACGGCATCGACGAGATTGCCCTGGTGCCCGGTGGTCGCACCGTCGACCCGGCCGCCACCGACAGCCGCTGGACCCTGGGGGGCATCGAACGGGAGATCCCGATCATCGCCAGCGCCATGGATGGCGTGGTGGACGTGGGCATGGCCATCGCCCTCAGCAGCCAGGGAGCGCTGGGGGTGCTCAACCTCGAAGGGGTGCAGTGCCGCTACGACGACCCCGATCCGGTGCTCGACCGCATCGCCGCGGTGGGCAAGGAGGAGTTCGTGCCGCTGATGCAGGAGCTCTACTCCCAGCCGGTTCGGGAGGATCTGATCCGCCAGCGCATCCAGGAGATCCGGGCCGGCGGCGGCATCGCCGCGGTGAGCGCCACGCCGGCAGCCGCCCTGCGCTTCGGTCCGGCGATCGCCGAGGCCGGTGCGGATCTGTTCTTTGTGCAGGCCACGGTGGTCTCCACGGAGCACATCGGCGTCGAGGGGCAGTCCACCCTGGATCTGGCGGTGCTCTGCCGGGAGATGGGGATACCGGTGGTGCTCGGCAACTGCGTCACCTACGAGGTGGCCCTGCAGCTGATGCGGGCGGGGGCGGCCGGGGTGATGGTGGGGATCGGCCCGGGGGCCGCCTGCACCTCCCGGGGCGTGCTGGGCATCGGCATCCCCCAGGCCACCGCCGTGGCCGACTGCGCCGCCGCCCGGGATGACTACGAGCGGGAGAGCGGTCGCCGGGTGCCGGTGATCGCCGACGGCGGCATTGTCACGGGGGGCGACATCTGTAAGTGCCTGGCCTGCGGGGCCGACGCGGTGATGATCGGTTCGCCGATCGCCCGGGCCGCCGAAGCCCCCGGCCGCGGCTTCCACTGGGGCATGGCCACCCCCAGCCCCGTTCTGCCCCGGGGCACCCGCATCCGCGTGGGCACCACCGGCAGCCTGCAGAGGATCCTGCGGGGACCGGCCGGGCTGGATGACGGCACCCAGAACCTGCTGGGCTGCATCCGCACCTCGATGGGCACCCTGGGGGCCCGCACCCTGCGGGAGATGCAGCAGGTGGAGGTGGTGGTGGCCCCCTCGCTGCTCACGGAGGGCAAGGTTTATCAGAAAGCCCAGCAGCTCGGCATGGGCAAGTGAAGGATGGTGCTGTCCCAGCTCAGGTCTCCTGAGCCGCGGATCGAGCGACCGGCTAACCTGAGCATGTGGGGGCTACGGCTCGCACACTCCTCACACCCCCCGGCCCGGGTTCCCCGGGCTTTCTCTCATCACGCCTTGCAACGCTTGCCACCAGCCCCGTGGCCAAGCCTGGGATGGTTGCTAGATTCCCGGAAATCTCCTCCCTGTCAAGGATGTCCAGCTCCGCCTCCGTCACCGACGCCTCGTTCGAGCAGGACGTGCTCAAAAGCGAAGTGCCTGTGCTGGTCGACTTCTGGGCGCCCTGGTGCGGCCCCTGCCGCATGGTTGCGCCGATCGTCGATGAGATTGCCAAGGAATTCGAGGGCCAGATCAAGGTGTTCAAGCTCAACACCGATGAAAATCCCAACATCGCCAGCCAATACGGCATCCGCAGCATCCCCACCCTGATGGTGTTCAAGGGCGGTGAAAAGGTTGATACCGTGGTCGGCGCCGTGCCCAAGACCACCCTGTCCGGCACCATTTCCAAATACCTCTGAGCCCCATCTCCACACCAGCGGCTGGCAGTGCTGGCCAGAGTCCTCTCCAGGTTCTGGCCCGCGCCCTGGAGGGTCACCCGCAGCGGCGATTGATCGAGCGTGCGGTGATCTCCCTGCTTCAGATCGCTCGCAATGAGAGCGAGCACGAAGCCTGGAAACTCGTGAGCGGCGCCTTGGCCGACCTCAGTGAGGCGCTGGATGTTTTCCGGCCCCAGCGCAGCAAACGCAAGATCGCCGTCTTCGGCTCCGCCCGGGCCACTCGCGAGGATCCGGTGTATCACCTCGCCAAAGATGTGGCCCGGCTGGCGGTGGCAGCCGGCTTCGAGGTGATGACCGGCGCCGGTGGCGGTGTGATGGAGGGGGCCAACAGCGGCGCCGGCTGCGAGCACAGCATCGGCCTGAATGTTGACCTGCCCTTTGAGCAGCACCCCAATCCGTTTGTGAGTGAATGTGAGGGGCGCCTGCTCTATTTCCGCTACTTCTTCACCCGCAAGCTCTTCTTCCTGCGCGAGAGCGATGCGCTCGTGGTGTTGCCCGGCGGTTTCGGCACGCTGGATGAACTGTTCGAATCCCTCACCCTCATCCAGACCGGCCGCAGCCAGCCGATCCCCCTGGTGCTGCTGGCCCCAGAGGGGGACGACTTCTGGACGGTGTGGAAAACCAACGTGAACGGCGAACTGGCGCGCCGCGATCTGATCTCCCCGGAGGATGGGGATCTGATGGTGGAGGCCAGGAGCGCCGCCGAGGTGGTGGCCTACATCTGCCGCTTCTACCGCGTCTTCCACAGCGCCCTGCTTGGCGACGACCGCATCGAGCTGTTGCTCAACGCGCCGGTGCCACGGGAATGGCTGCCCGATCTCAGCCGGCGCTTCGCCGACCTGCTCACCGAGGGCACGATCCAGGCGGGCGAGAACGTCGACGACAACGGTTTGATGTATCCCTGCCTGCGCCTCCGCTTCGACCGCCGCCGCGTGGGGCGCCTCTATCAGTTGATCGACCACCTCAACGGTCTGGACTTTCCCTCCATCCCCGCCCTCGAGCACCCCGCCGACCGGCTGGTCAACACCCTCCCCGACTCGCTGTCGCCGCCATGAGCCGCATCGGCCTGATCGATTACGGGATGGGTAATTTGCACTCCGTGCAACGGGGCTTCGAGCGGCTTGGCGCCACGGTGCGGCCGGTGCATGGGGCCGCCGACATGGAGGGTTGCGAGGCTCTGGTGCTGCCCGGGGTGGGGGCCTTTGATCCGGCCATGGAGCGATTGGCCGCGGCCGATCTGGTGGAGGCGATCCGGCAGTCCTGTGGCGCCGGGCGGCCGCTGCTCGGCATCTGCCTGGGCCTGCAGCTGTTGTTTGAAGGCAGCGAAGAGGGGCAGGCCCGGGGCCTGGCGCTGCTGACCGGCCAGGTGCGCGCCCTGCCCCCCAGCCCCGGCCATCCCATCCCCCACATGGGCTGGGCGCCGCTGCTGCCCGCCCGACCCAGCCCGCTGCTGCCGGCGGATGAGCCGGAGAGCTGGGTGTACTTCGTCCACTCCTACGCCGCCGATCCCAGCGATCCGGCGGTGACCACCGCCTGGGTGGACTGGGCCGGCCAGCCGGTCACGGCGGCCGTCTGGCAGGGGGGGATCGCCGCCTGCCAGTTCCACCCGGAGAAATCCGGTCCGGTGGGTGAGGCGATGCTGCGCCGCTGGCTCGACTGGCTGGCGAAGCGGTGAGCCTGCGGATCAGCGGCGGCCGGCGCCTGCGCAGCCCGCTGGGGGAGGTGGCCCGGCCCACCACCGCCCGGGTGCGGCTGGCGGTGATCAACCGGTTGGCCCCGCGCCTGGCGGGTTGCCACTGGCTGGATCTCTGCTGCGGCAGCGGCGCCATGGCCTGCGAAGCTCTCCAGCACGGCGCCGCCCTGGTGGTGGGGGTGGAGCGCGACCGGCGCGTCGCCGCCGTGGCCCGGGCCAATCTGGCGGCGGTGGCCGCGGGGCTGGGCGCAGGTGGCCGCGGACGGGTGGAGGCCGCTGAGGTGGTGGGCTGGCTGGGCCGCAGCCGGCCGGCCGGATTCGATGTGATCTATGTGGACCCCCCCTACGCAGCGGGTCTCTACGGGGCCATCTGCGACCAGGTGGACCGCGGCCAGTGGCTGCGGCCCGGCGGCACCATGGTGTGGGAATGCGACAGTCGCAGGCCGCCGCCGGTTCCGGAGGGCTGGCGACTGGAGGCGATGCGGCGCTACGGCAGCACCAGCCTGTTGTTTCTGGAAATCGATCGCGGGGTTCAGGCCGATCCCGAGGCTCGCGCCTGAAAGGCCGGTGGTACGGGGCCGGAGACGATCAGCCGCCCAGGGCGCTGCCGCGGCGATATTGATTCCAGGCGGCCACGAACAGGCCGGCGAGGGTGACGGGAATCAGTCCGAGAACGATGCCGCAGAGAAGAGGTTCGATCATGGTGAGGCCGGGCCGGCTTCCGGGCCGGGTCGTGGATCGCCCCTCCATTCTCCCATGATGGAGAGCCGGCCGCGCGCTTTTCCGCCCAACCGTGACAGGACCGATCTCCGGCCCCGATGGCGCCGCCACCGCTCCCCTCCCCATGGCGAACCGCCCCCGCGGGCTGGTCGCCGCCCTGGTGACCCTGGCGGCGGTCGCTTCGATCGTGCTGCTGCTGGCGGTGCTGCCGGCGGCCCGCAGCGATCCCTACAGCCGCGCCACCCTCGCCCTGGCCGGTTCCGTCGACAACGGCGGCCGCCTCTTCCGGCTCAACTGCGCCGGGTGTCACGGATTGGCGGCCCAGGGGCTGGTGGGGCCCGATCTGCATGGGGTGGGGCGACGCAAGAACGACCGGCAGCTGATCCAGCAGGTGGTGAGCGGCCGCACCCCGCCCATGCCCCGCTTCCAGCCCGCCCCCCAGGACATGGCCGACCTGCTGGCCTTCCTGCGCCAGCTGCCCTGATCCGGTGCCGGCTCCCCCCACCGATCCGCCCCTCCACCTGGTGCTGGTGGAGCCGGCGGGGCCCCTGAATGTGGGCAGCGTCGCCAGGCTCTGCGCCAACTTCGCCATCGCCGAGCTGCGCCTGGTGGCACCCCGCTGCGACCCGCTCGACCCCCAGGCCCTGCTGATGGCCGTCCATGGCCGGGGGGTGCTGGAGAGCGCCCGCCGCTTCGCCACCCTGGCGGAGGCCCTGGCGGACTGCGGCCGGGTGGTGGCCACCACCGGCCGGCGCGAGGGGGAGCCGCTGCCGCTGCGGGGGCCCGCCGAAGCCCTGGGCTGGCTGCTGGCGGCCTCCGGCGTTCCCCCGGCCAGCGGCTCACCGGCGGAGGGGGCGGCTGCGGCGCCGGCGGCGATCGTGTTCGGTCGCGAAGATCGGGGGCTGAGCAACGATGAGCTGCTCCAGGCCGGCCGGCTGCTCTGCCTCGGCACCGCCGACGCCTACACCTCCCTCAACCTCTCCCATGCGGTGGCGGTGGTGCTGCACGAGCTGCATCGCCTGCGGGCGGAGTCGCCCGCTGCCCCTTCCGCCCCGAGCGCCGCGGGGGAGGAGCCGGCGGCCCGCGGCTCCCTGGAGGCCACCTTGGCGGACGCACAGGCGCTGCTGCTGGAGGTGGGGTTTCTCCTGCCCCACACCGCCCGCGCCCGCATGGCGAAGCTGCGCGCCCTGCTGCAGCGCGCCCAGGTGCGGCCGGCGGAGCTGGCCCTGTTGCGGGGCATGGTGTGCCAGTTGCGCTGGGCAAGCCGTCGCCCTTGTCCCCCGAGCCAGGACCACTAGGGTCGGAACCCCTGCCCACGCCTGAGCCCGTGACCGCTGGCCGCCCTTCCCGCCCCCGCAGCAAGCCCTGGCTTCAGCCGCTGCTGCTGCTGCTGCGGCTGGTGGTCACCGGGGTGGGCGTGGGTGTGCTGGTGGGCAGTGGCCTCAAGCTGCTGGCGCCGCGTTTCGCCCAGGGCGGCGGGATCGGCGTGCCGGCGATCGACCCGGCGCCGCGTCGGCTGCCGGGGGGCGGGCTGGGGCTGGGGCGCTTTGAGCCCCGCCGTGAACTCGCCGACCTCAGCCGCCGCTGGGGGGCCCTGGCCGCCGCCCAGAAGGGGCTCACCGCCTCGGCCTACCTGCTGGTGCTCGACGACGGCCGCTACGCGGAGCTGAAACCCGATCTGGCCCTGCCGGCCGCCAGCTCGATCAAGACCCCGATCCTGCTCGCCGGCCTGCAGGAACTCGACGCCGGCCGCCTGCGCTGGAATGAGCCGCTGTCGATGACCAAGGAGGTGGTGGGCGGTGGTGCCGGCTGGATGGCCAGCAAGCCGGTGGGCAGCCGCTTCCCGTTCCATGAGGCGGCCACCGAGATGATCCGGGTGAGCGACAACACCGCCACCAACCTGCTGATCAAGCGGCTCGGGGGCAGGGTGGCCCTCAACCGCCGCTTCCAGACCCTCGGTCTGCCGGCCACGGTGATCAACAACTGGCTGCCCGATCTCGAGGGCACCAACACCACCAGCGCCCGCGATCTGGCCCGCTCGATCGCCCTGGTGGACACCGGCGAGGTGCTCAGCCCCCGGGCCCGGGATCTGTTCCGCGAGATCCTGGGCACCTCGCGCACCAACACCCTGATCCCCCTGGGTCTGTTGAAGGGGTTGGGCAAGGATTCCAGCGATCCGGATGGCGAGCTGCTCGCCTTTGGCCTCACGGTGTACAACAAAACCGGCGACATCGGCATCGCCTACTCCGACGCCGCCCTGGTCCAGCTGCCCAACGGCCAGCGGGCGGTGGCGGCCTTCATGGTCAAGGGTCCGTTCAACGACCCCCGCTCGGCGGAGCTGATCCGCGCCATGGCCGGGGCCGCCGCCCCCACCCTGGTGGGTCGCCGATGAAGCCGCTCACCCCCTGGGGCCTGCTGGCCGCCCTGCTGCCGGCCGTTGCCCTGGCGGCCCCCATCCCCGCGGCGCCGCTGCTGCGCCCCCAGGCGGTCTGGCCCCTGCCCGGCGGCCTCGACAGCGAGCCGATGCTGAACGACAACAACCCGGAGCTGATCGGCGCCCCGGGCATCCTCTTCTCCAGCTTCGATCCGGCCCGTGGCTTCGACGGCCGGCCGCTGGCGGTGCCCGCCGCCCATCTGAACGACCCCCAGCAGGGCCCGCTCAGTCTGTTCAGCCACCACGTCTATGCGGGCCGAAAGGGAAGTCCCGATTCCACCCTCTGGCTGGCGGTGGTGGCGGCGCCGCGGGGCTCGCAGCCGGTGCGGCTGCGCCTGCGGGCCGGCTCCACCGCCCTCTCCCAGTCGCTGGATGGGCGGGAGCCGGCGGCGCCGTTCCTCCCCCTGCCGCCGCTGCTGGCCCAGGGCAGCACCCCGATCTGGTCGGGTCCGGGCAGCCGGGTGGCCACCGAGCTGCTGCGGCGCGAGCGCTCCCCCCTGCTGCCGGAGGGCTGGACCCTGCCCCCCGGCCAGCTCACCCCCCTGCTGGTGCTGCCCCTGCCCGTGCGGGGTCTCGATCCCCTGCTCAACGGCCGCAACCTGCAGCTGCGGCTCAACGCCGATGGCCCGGTGGATGTGGCCACCCTGGCCGGCTTCGGCCCGGGCGATGCCCCGCCGGATCCGGCCCTGTGGGCCCAGTTGCTGGCCGGCGGCCTCAGCCCGAAGGAGCACGAGCCCACCCCCCGCGGCGCCAGCGGGCCGATGATCTATTCGCGCGTCAGCGGGGTGCAGCGCGGCAGTGTCTGGCGCGGTCGCCTCAGCGATCCCGGCGCTTCCACCCTCTCGGCCAGCCGGGCGCCGCTCTCCTGGCCGATCGCCTCCCTGGAGCGGGGCACCCTCGGCAGCGGCCAGGTGCAGACCGCGGAGCTGGGCCGCGCCTACCCCGGCACCGCCTGGGCGGCCCATGGCAACTACGGCGTGGAATACGACCTCACGATTCCGCTGCGCAACGACAGCCGCTCGCCGCTGGCGCTGGAGCTGGCTCTGGAATCGCCGCTCAAGCAGGATCGGCTGCGGGGCGGTCTGGCCTTTCTGCCCAGCCCGGCGCGGGCGGTGATGTTCCGCGGCACGGTGGAGGTGAGCGGCCTGGATGGCCCGCTGCCGGGCGGCCGTCCGGA
>JBIKTO010000306.1:0-3931 GCA_044348065.1 Cyanobium sp. | reverse complement strand
ACCTGCCCCGCCCCACCCACCGCTGGCCATCCCCTCCTCGACAGCCACCGCGCGGGCCCCGAGCCTCTACTCCTGGCCCGGTTATCTGCGCAGCAATGCCTTCATGCAGCTGCTCCAGGCGGGATTACAAGAGGCTGGCGCCCACTACATCGGCGTCGACATGCCCAGCCGAGCCCTGCCCCGCGACGCCGACCTGCTGCTGATTCAGTTTCCGGACGTGCTTGGTTGGCGGGAGGCCCCCGAGGCTCTGGCGCTGCGGATGGTCGAGGAGCTGGAGGGGCTGCGGGCGTGGCGGCGACAGGGCACTTGCCTGCTCTGGCTCGTGCACAACGGGCTCCCCCACGATCTGAGTCCCCGCCTGCGCTGGCTCTGGCAGGGCTTCCATCGCCGCCTCGGTCGACTCTGCGATGGCTTCCTGGCGATGGGCCCCTCGTTGCAAGAGCCCGTGGAGAGGGTGATTCCCGCCCTGGCGGGCAAGCCCTTCGCCTCCTTCCTGCATCCTCGCTACCCAATCCCCCCCTTCGGCGAGGCGGAGCGGTGCCGCTGCCGTGCCGAGCTGGGGGTGGGCGACGGAGAGCTGCTGGTGGGGGCCCTCGGAACGATCAGCCGCTACAAGGGGCTGCCGGCCCTGGTGCACATGCTGCGGGGCCTGGGGCGCTCCGACGTGCGGTTGCTGATCGCCGGTCAGCCGCGGTCGCCAGGCATCCTGGCGGAGCTGGAGCAGGCGATCGGGGGCGATCCGGCGATCCTCCTGCGGCCCGGCCATCTGCCGGCCGACGGTTTCGCCATCTTCACCAAGGCCTGCGACCGGATCGTGATCCCCAACGAGCATTACCTCACGTCCGGTGCATTGCTCTATGCGCTGAGCGCCAGACGACCCGTGCTGGCCCGCCGCACGCCCTACAGCGCGGACGTTCAAGCCGCCCTGGGCGCCTCCTTCGATTGGCTCCACCTGCACGAGGGCGCCCTCGATGCGACCAGCCTGCGCCAGTTCCTGGAGGCCCCACCGCCGTCGCTTCCCCCCGACCTGGCCCGTTTCAGCAGCCTCGACGCCGGTCGCACCATCCTCGATCTGCATCGCTCCCTTCGCCCAACCCGGACCGGGGTCGCACGATGACCAACTCCCCCGGCTCCGCCCCCGAGGACGGCCCGGCCGGGGGGCAAGAAACCCTGCAGGAGCGATTGCTGCAGCGCCTCGACAGCTTGGAGCAGCAGCTGGAGCGGCGCCTCGAACGCGCTTCCCTCGCCGTCATGCGCCAGCTGGAGGCCTTTCTGCAGCTGCACTCCAGCCTCGGACCGATCCCTGCCCCCTTGCACGGCTGGGCCATCTCCGCCGACCTGGCCTTGTTGCTCCTGCGCCGGATCGAGGCAGACCCCCCCGACCTGGTGCTGGAGTTCGGTTCCGGAGTGAGCACCTGGGTACTTCTGGCGTCCCTGGCGCGGCTCGGGGAAGGGTCTGCGCAGGAGGCGGATGAGCCGGAGCCGGGGTGGGGCGGGCCGCGGCTGCTGAGCTTCGAGCACCGGGCCGACTGCCGCGATGCCACCGAAGAATGGCTGGCTTCCAGCCCGCTGCGGTCCCAGGTTGACCTGCGGCTGACTCCCCTGGAACCCTGGACCGAAGGCGATTGCAAATACTCGTTTTATGGGGGGCTCGCGGCGATCGGCGCCGCCCTGGCACCGCTGCGGCGCGCCAACCGGCCCCAGCGGATGTTGATCCTGGTGGATGGGCCGCCGGGCCGCACCGGGCCCCTGGCCCGTTATCCTGCACTGCCCGTCCTGCTGGAGCAGCTGGCCGGTGGCGCCGGCCACGGTCCGCCGCTGCAAGTGGATCTGCTGCTCGATGACCTGGAGCGCCGCGAGGAGCGGCAGATCGCCGACCTCTGGGAGCAGCGCCTGCAGGCCGCTGGCATCCCCTGCCAACGGCGGGAGCCGGTGACCGAGAACGGCACCCTGCACCTGCGCTGGCGGACGCGGCTCTGAGCCGGCGGGGATGGCCCGCCCTCACGGCTCCCCTGCCGCCTCCTCCGTGATGCACCAATAGCGGCCTCCGCCGGGTTCGGTGAGCCCCCCCTCCGCCGTGAAGCGCGATTCCTGGCTCAGATGGGTTCGCTCCCAGGCCACATCACGCCGCGTCACCCGCGCCGGCACGCCGGCCAGGGCACAGTTGTTCGCAAATCGCCCCTTCACGACCGCACGGGTTCCGACAATCGAGCCCGAGCCCACCGTGCTGCCCTGAAGCAGTACGGCCCCTTCCCCCAGCCAGACGTGGTCGCCGACCGTCACCGGCCGGGAGCGGTTGACCCGTCGGCCGCTCCGCACGTCGAAAATCGGGTGCGAGTCGTCGGCGCGGATCTGCACGCCGCCGGCCACCATGCAGTCCTCCCCGATCGTGATCGCACTTCCTTCGAAAGCGGTCATATAGAGCGTGCCCGTGGTGCTCAGCCCGCCGCCGAGCCGCACCTGGGATCGGGATCCCAGCAGCACCGTCAGGCTGGCTCCGCAGGCGCCGATGTGGAGCACGGCGCCGGAGCCGCGGAACTCCACACTCAGGCGCCGCAGCCGCGCCCCTGTCGTCACCACCAGTCGGTTGCCCTCACCCCCGAAGCGAATCGCCACCTCCTCGGCGGCCGTGTCGCCGAGGCAGACAATACGGTTGTCGCGCTCGTCGCGATAGTCGACGAGCCCGGTGAGGGAGCTGGGGGACATGGGCGTGTGCCCTGTCCCAACACCGTAGACCGGGCTCCAGGATGGTTAGGGTCGGCGCCCCTCGGATCCTCCGATCCCAACGGTGATGTCCATGGACGGCGTTCCTGATCCGCGGGTGCTGCTGGTGCGGCTGCCCTGCAATCCGATCTTCCCGATCGGCCCCGTGTATCTCGCCGATCACCTGCACAAGCAGTTTCCCGGCCTGCCGCAGCGGATCCTCGACCTGGCCGCCGTGCCCCTGCTCGACGTGCGCCAGGAGCTGGAGGCGGCGGTGGCGTGCTTCCGGCCCAGCCTGCTCGTGTTCTCCTGGCGCGACATCCAGATCTACGCGCCGGTGGATGGCCGGGGAGGCAACCCCCTCCAGAATTCCTTCGAGGTGTTTTACGCCCGTAATCCTCTGCGCCGCCTGCGAGGAGCCCTGGGGGGCCTGCGGCTGATGGGGGCCTATTACGGCGAGCTGCGCCGCAACCTCGGCCTGATCCGCCGCGGGCTGCGGCTGGCCCGTCGCCATGTGCCCGGCGCCCGCGCCGTGGTGGGGGGCGGAGCGGTGAGCGTGTTCTACGAGCAGCTGGGCAAAAGCCTGCCGGCCGGCACCGTGGTGTCGGTGGGGGAGGGGGAGGTGCTGCTGGAGCGGCTGGTGCGCGGTGAATCGATCGCCGGCGAGCGCTGCTACGTGGTGGGGGAACCGCCGCGGCCGGGGCTGATCCACGAACCCCCCGCCCCGATCGAGAAAACAGCCTGCGATTACGCCTACATCGCCACGATCTGGCCCCAGCTCGACTGGTACCTCGACGGCGGCGACTTCTACGTGGGCGTGCAGACCAAGCGGGGCTGCCCTCACAACTGCTGCTACTGCGTCTACACCGTGATCGAGGGCAAGGCGGTGCGGGTCAACCCGATCGCCGAGGTGGTGCGGGAGATGCGCCAGCTCCACGACCGAGGCGTGCGCGGCTTCTGGTTCACCGACGCCCAGTTCATCCCCGCCCGCCGCTACATCGAGGACACCAAGCAACTGCTGCGGGCGATCCAGGCCGAAGGGCTGACGGACATCCGCTGGGCGGCTTACATCCGGGCCGACAACATCGATGCCGAGCTGGCGGAGCTGATGGTGGCCACCGGCATGAGTTATTTCGAGATCGGCATCACCTCCGGCTCCCAGGAGCTCGTGCGCAAGATGCGCATGGGCTACAACCTGCGCACCGTGCTCGAGAACTGCCGGTTGCTG
>JBIKTO010000305.1:0-3941 GCA_044348065.1 Cyanobium sp. | reverse complement strand
GCGCCCTCAAGGCCCTGGTGGGTCGCAAGTAAGCCCAGCCTTGGCTGCCCCTCCGCCGCCGGCCCTCGGCACGCCCCGCCTTTACGCCTACCCCGCCTGCAGCACCTGCCGCAAGGCGGGCGCCTGGTTGCGGGATCGCCACGTGGAGGTCGAAGCCTTCGATATCACGCTCCAGCCGCCCAGCCTGGAGGAGCTGAGGGCGGCGTTGCTGCAGCTCGGTCGGGCTCGCCTGTTCAACACCAGCGGCCAGAGCTACCGGGCCCTGGGTGCGGCGGCCATCAAGGCGATGGCCGATGAGGAGGCCCTGGCCGCTCTCGCCCGGGATGGACGCCTGGTGAAGCGCCCCTTCCTGATCGCCGCGGATGGCCGCATCGTCACGGGCTTCCGTCCTGAGGAGTGGCAGGAGCTGCTGGGCTGACGCCCGCTTCCGGCCGCACCATTAGTTGATCCAGCTCCTCGATCAGGCCGCCGATGCCGGCCCGGCTGATCTGGCTCAGATACGTGCGCTTGAGATCCTCCAGGGCTGCGCAGAGCAGTTGCTGGGAGCGCTCGAGCACCGGACCGTTCTCCAGGGCCACCGCCAGCTCCTCCCAGAAGCGATCGATGCAGCGCTGCAGCAATTGCAACTGCTGGTCATCGCGACGGCTGAGCCGCTCGCCGGTGCCGCGGCTCAGATCCAGAAGGCTTTCCACCATGCCGCCGGCCAGCTGACGGGCCAGCCCCTGTTCCATGCGCAGCAGCGGCTCCAGCTGCCGCAGCGGCGGCGGCACCACCGTGGTCTGCAGGCTCTGGCCGAGGGCATGGCCGAGCAGCCCCTGCAGCTCCGGCGCCAGGCGCGGTGCCACCTGGCCGAGCAGCAGGGGCGCCCAGACGCGCACCAGCGCCACCAGCTCCTGCTCGTCGTGGTTGATCACCGTCTGGTGGCTGCGCAGGGAGCGGATGCGGGCCGGCCAGCGCCGGGAACGGATCAGCCCCTGCAGCCCATCGATCAGCTGCAGGGCGAGCACCTCGAACAGCTCCACCGCCAGCAGGGCGACAACGCCGCGACTGATCACCGCCCGCAGCGGCTCCACCGAGATCAGGCCGCTGGACTGCAGGCGCTCGGTGACCGGCACGATCCGCAACCAGCGCCAGAAGGGCAGCAGCAGCGGCAGATCGATCCAGCGGCGCAGCAACGCCTCCCGCCAGCTCAGGCCCGGCAGGCGCCGCCGCAGCCGATAGGCCCGCAGCAGGATGTCGAAGCCGAAGACGCTCTGGAACAGCAGCAGGTCGTAGCGCCAGAAGTGATCGGTGGGCCGGCCGTTCTCGTCGATCGATCGCCAGTAGTTGGTGTCCACCAGAGGCAGCACCTGCTGGCTCCAGAAGCGACGCTCCTCCTGCCAGCCGCGGGCGGTGAGCCACGACGGGCCCAGCAGGGTGGTGGAGGCCTCCTTGGCGGAGCCCCGCCGATGGCCATCGACCCGCTCGCGCAGGCGGTTCTTGATCTTCTCAAGGGTGCCCGAGGCGTTGGAGGCGGCGAAGGGATCGGTGTCGATCATTTCGCGGGTGGCCGCCAGCTGCTCCGCCAGCAACCGCCGCTGCGGGGGCGACAGCGCCATCCCGGGCTGGTGGTCGGCCATGGCCGTGTCCAGCAGCCGGAAGTGGTCGACCCAGGCCTGGGTGTCCCGGTGCGGGGCGATCCCCTTGATCGGATCGACCCAGGGGGTGATGTCCGGCAGGCCGGTGAGCGGCAGCACCAGGGGCACCGAGGGGATCGGATACAGATTCCGCTGCCGCCAGAAGGTGCGCAGCGGGATGTAGGTGAGATCGAAGCCCACCCACAGCAGGTTGAGCGCCGCCCACAGCGCCACGAACCGGTCCCAGTGGCGGCCGATCCGGCTTGCCGGCCGGGGCAGGGCCTCGTGCCAGCGCGGACGAGTCATCGGACCCCGGGGCGGATGCCTGCCTAATCTGCCTGGCGTTTCACCCCGCTGCCGCGCAACCGCCTTGACATCCCCGGAACCCCATTCCCGCTCCGGGCCGTCCGCGGAGGAAAGCCCCTGGGTGTTCTGGCGCAGCGTGCTGCTCACCCTGGCGGCGGCGCTGGCCATCCGCCAGTTCCTTCTGGAGGCGCGCTACATCCCCTCCGGCTCCATGCTCCCCGGCCTGCAGATCCAGGACCGGCTGCTGGTGGAAAAGCTCAGTTACCGCAATCGCCCCCCCCGGCGGGGCGAGGTCGTGGTGTTCCACGCCCCGCACCATTTCGATTCCACCCTGGCCGCCCAGAACCGGGTGGGTCCGCTGGGCTGCCTGCTGGTCAACCTGCCGTTCATCGGCTCCCTGCCCAACGTGCAGAACCCCGCCTGCGATGCCTACATCAAGCGGGTGGTCGGCCTGCCGGGGGAGCGGGTGGCCGTTGACCCCCGCGGCCGCGTGCGCATCAACAACGCCCCCCTGCTCGAGCCCTACGTCCGCAATCTCTGCCCGGTCGACGCCCAGGGGATGGGCCCCTGCCGCACCCTGGACGTGACGGTGCCGAGGGGCCACGTGCTCGTGCTCGGCGACAACCGGGCCAACAGCTGGGATGGTCGCTTCTGGCCCGGCGGACCCTTCCTGCCCGATTCCGAGATCATCGGTCGCGCCTTCTGGCGCTTTTATCCTTTCAACGCGATGGGAGGTCTGGGAACGACCATTCCGCCGGGGCGCTGAATCCGCTGGCCACCACCCGGCCGGGCAGGGGCACTGTGGGCCAGGGTTGGTTGGCGGCCAGGGAGGGGCCCCGCCAGCTGCGCTCGGCCCTGGGATCAAACAGGATCCAGCGGCGGCTGCCCTCCGCCAGGCCTTCCGGCTCGAGGCCCAGGAACGCCGCCGGCCCCCAGCAGAGCCGCTCCCAGAGCCGCTGCCCAGGCCAGCCCCGGCGCTCCACCAGCTCCTGCCAGAGCAGGGCCAGGGCCGGGCCATGGCCCGCCACCCCGGGGCGGCGCTGATCGAGGGGCAACAGCTGCTCCTCCGCGTCCAGGGGCTGGTGGTGGATCGCCACGGCGGGGATCAGCCCCTCGGCGAGGGCGTCGATCAGGGCTTCCCGGTCGGTGGGGCCCCCCAGGGAGGGCACCAGCCGCCAGCCCTCGTCGGCGGGATCGAGCCGGCCGCTGTCGGCCAGCAGGTGCCACCAGCAGACCGTGGCCGCTGGCGGCTGGCGGCAGGCTCGCAGCAGCGCCACCCCTTCAGCGGTGGAGAGGTTCATCAGGCGCAGGTTGGTCCCGGCGGTGCTGTCCGCCAGGGCGAGCAGGGTCTGGAGCGGCAGGGTTTCGCTCAGCACCGGATCCGGCGGCCAGCCCACCCGCAGGGTCTCCACCCGCTCGCGCACAAACCCGCGGGCGGCCAGGGCCCGGTCCCGGGGGGCCACCAGCACCGGGGCGTTCCCCATCTCGGCGAGGCAGAGGCCCCGCTCCAACAGCGACAGGGGCGGCAGGCTGTCGCCGCAGGCCAGCCCGACCGCGCCGGCGGCCACCTGATCGCCGTGGCCGGCCAGCTCCTCATCGGCGCCCTCGCGGCTGAAGCTGCCCCAGAGGGCCAGCCGCAGGGGATCGGGCCAGTGCAGCGTCAGCCGCTCGGGCCGATCTCGCCACCCCTGGGCCCAGGGAAGCAGGGCGACGGTGCCGAAGCCGCCGGCCGCTGCCGCCGCCGCCAGGCTGGTGAGGGTTTCGGCCCGCCCGAGAACCGGCTCCTCGAGCACGCTGTGGGGATCCACCAGTGGCGGGCCCAGCCAGCAGCCGCTGGCATCGATCTCCAGCGCCGCCCCGCGCTCGGCCGCCGCTGGGGAGAGCTGGAGCAGGGCTCCCCCCTCCGCATCCACCAGCACATCGGCGAGACGGGGAGGATGGTCGGGGCCCTCCAGCAGGGTGAGACCGCGCAGCCGCAGGTGGCGCGGCTGGGATCGGCTCCGGAGGCTGGCCATCGCT
>JBIKTO010000027.1:0-11745 GCA_044348065.1 Cyanobium sp. | reverse complement strand
GTGGTGTCGATCTACTACTACATCTCCGTGATCAAGATGATGGTGGTGAAGGAGCCGCAGGAGGCCTCCGATGTGGTGAAGGCCTACCCAGAGGTGAGCTGGGAGTTGGCCGGCATGAAGCCCCTGCGGGTGGGCCTGGTGGGTTGTGTGGTGGTCACCGCTGTAGGGGGAATCCTCTCCAGCCCCCTGTTCGACTGGGCCAGCGGTGCGGTGGCCGGCACGCCGATCCTGCAGCAGGCGATCGCCGCGGCCGGCAATGCGGTGGGCTGAGGCCCCATGGAGTTAGTGGCCAACGGGATGGCCGAGGTGGTGGCCGAGATGGTGCATGTGTCGAAGGTGTACGGCAGCGGCGACACCGCCGTGCGTGCCCTCGACGACCTGACGATGGGGGTTCGCCGCGGCGAATACCTGGCGATGATGGGCTCCTCGGGCTCAGGCAAGAGCACGGCGATGAACATCCTGGGCTGCCTGGATCGGCCCAGCGGCGGCCTCTACCGGCTGAACGGCACGTCGGTGCAGGACCTCAGCGATGACGACCTGGCCGACCTGCGCAACCGGGAGCTGGGCTTTGTCTTCCAGCAGTTCCACCTGCTCCCCCAGCTGAGCGCCTTGGAAAACGTGATGCTGCCGATGATCTACGCGGGGGTGCCGCGGGCCCAGCGGCGCGAGCAGGCGGCGGCGGCCCTGCGGCGGGTGGGGTTGGGCCATCGGCTGGAGAACCGCCCCAACCAGCTCTCGGGGGGCCAGCAGCAGCGGGTGGCCCTGGCGCGGGCGATCATCAACCAGCCGGCCCTGCTGCTGGCGGATGAGCCCACCGGCGCCCTCGACTCCAGCACCACCCATGAGGTGCTGGATCTGTTCGACGAACTGCACCACCAGGGGATGACGATCCTGATGGTGACGCACGAGGCGGATGTGGCGGCGCGGGCCCAGCGGGTGCTGCACTTCCAGGACGGCCGCATCGCCGACGAGGCTGGCGAGCGGCTGCGGCTGCTCTAGGCCTACCGAGGAGGGCCAGGCGCCGCCTCAGCCGCGGGGCCGCTCGAGGGTCTGGATCAACTGGCCCATCAGCAGGGCCACCGCATCGGGCATCGGGCCGTCCCCAGGGGCCCCCAGACCCTGGAGACCCGCGATCGCCGCGGCGCCGCTCAGGCCGGTGCTGGGATCCAGGTCGCCCGGATCCACCGCCACCCAGCCGCCGTCCTGGGGCACGCGCAGTTCGAAGTGGAGGTGGGGGCCGGTGCTCAGGCCGGTGCTGCCCACCCGACCGATCACCTCGCCCTGGCGCACCCGCTGGCCCTCGCGCACATAGAGCTCGGAAAGGTGGCCGTAGAGGGTGCGGCGGCGGGGGCGGTCGTGTTCCACCTCGATCGCCAGGCCATAGCCGCCCGCCAGACCGCTGCTCACCACCTGGCCGCTGAGGGCCGCCACCACCGGCGTGCCCTCGGGAGCCGCCAGATCCTTGCCGGCGTGCATCAACCAGCTGCCCAGCACCGGATGGAGGCGCCAGCCGAAACCGCTGGTGGGCACCGAGGAACCGATCAAGGGGTAGAGCAGCCGCAGGTTGCCGTTGCCCGCCACCGCCGCCGGCCTTGGCGTGCGGCCGAAGACATCGGTGAGGCGGAAGCTGCCGCCGGCGCCGGAGAGCAGGGCCGTGACCGGCACCGAGATCGGCGGCAGCGGGGTGGCGTCGGTGCGGAAGCCGCCGCCAGCGGGGAGATAGGAGAGCTCGCCGGCGGTCCCGCCGGGCACCGACAGGGGTCCGCTCATGCCGTCGCGACGGTTGCGGCCGATCACCGTGAGGCCACCGCCGCATTCCAGGGCGGAGAGGGCACCGCTGCGGCAGGCGGCCTGCAGGGCGGGATTGGCGATGCCGGGAATCACCCCCCGCACCCGCACCCGCTCCCGCGGGCTGACCACGCCGTCACGCACCAGGGCGTCGATGTCGGCATCGAGGCGGCGGGGGCTCTCGGCCCGGCGGATCTCGGCGGGGGGCTCCAGGGGCGCGGCGGCGGGCACCTGGCCGGCCGTGGGCCGCTGGGCCGGCGGCGGTGGCGGCGCGGCGGCGGCCGGCAGGGGTGCGGGGGCGCTGAGGCTGGCCGGTGGCTGAATGGCGGGCGCCGGCGGTGGGGCGCCGGCCGAGCCGGCATCCTGGGCCAGACCGAGCGGCACCGCCAGGAACGGCACACCAGCGAGGGCGGTGGCGGCGAGCAGGGCGGGCAGGGGCCGGGCAGCCATGGAGAACGAAAGTCGCAGCGGCGTGCATTGTGACGCAATGCAAGGCGCGGGGGGTGTGTCGGGGTCGACCTCAGAACTGCCGGTGCAGCGCCAGGCGGCGCGGCCCCGAGCGCAGCCGCAGGCGGCCATCGGCCGCCAGGCCCTCCACCTGCCAGGGTTCGCCGTCGTGCCAGAGGGGCGGCAGGGGAAGGCCGAGGCGCGCCTCGGCGGCCGCGCGCACCAGCTCCCCCTGGCGGGCATGGGCCACGGCCCACTCCAGGCCGCGCAGCACCCGGGCAGCCAGAGCCGGGGCCGGCAGGGACACTCCGGCGGCGCCGGGCGGCAGCGGGTGGCGGCCATTGAGGCCCACCCCCACCTGGGCCCAGCGCACGCGCCCGCCCCGCAGCCGCAGGCGGGGCAGCAGGCCGGCCAGCTTGCGGCCTTCCAGCAGCAGGTCGTTGGGCCACTTCAGCCGCACCGGCAGGCCGAGGGCCTCCAGCTCCAGCGCCAGCCCCACCGCCACCGCCAACCCAGGCCCGGCGGCGGCACCGGCCTCGGCGGGCCAGGGCAGGGCGGCACTGATCCAGGCTCCACCGGCCGGCGACAGCCAGCGGCGGCCCCGCTGTCCCCGGCCGAAGCGCTGCCGTCGGGCCACCACCGCCAGGGGGGTCGCCAGGGCGGCCCGATGGGCCAGGGGGGGGCTGGTGAGCCAGCGCTCCAGCTCGATCTCGCTGCTGGCGCAGACCGGCAGGGCCCGCAGCCGCCAGGCCAGGGGGGGCACCTCGGGCCGCGGCGGCAGGGCCCGGCGGGCCGCCATTAGGGCGCCGATCACAGGCTGTGCAGCCAGGCGCCGATGCGTCGGGCCCCCTCCTCCAGCTCGGCGACGGGATGCACCAGGGCCAGCCGCTGCCAGCCCTCGCCCCCGGGTCCGAAGCCGTTGCCCGGGGTGAGGCAGACGCCGCTGCCCTCCAGCAGCGCGGCGCAGAACTCCTCCGACCCCAACCCCCGCGCCCGGGCCGCCGGCGGCAGCTCCAGCCAGAGGTAAAGCGCCATCGAAGGCAGGCGCACCGGCCAGCCCTGCCGCTCCAGGGCGGCGGCCATCCGGTCGCGCCGCTCCCGGTAGGTGGCCCGCAGCTGATCGGGCCACGCGGGGGCCTGCTCCAGGGCGGCGATGGCGCCGGCCTGCAGGGCCAGGGACATGTTGAAGTCGACCACCCCTTTGAGCTGGCGCAGGGCGGTGATCAGCCAGGCGGCCCCGATGGCGAAGGCGATGCGATAGCCCCCCAGGCACCAGCTCTTGGAGAAGGAGAAGAATTCGATGCCGCATACGCGCCAGGCGGGGTGGCGCAGCAGGGCCGGCGCTTCGCCATCGAGGGCCAGATCCACATAGGGATTGTCGTGGGCGAGCACCAGGTCGTAGCGCAGGGCCCGCGCCACCGCCTCCTCCAGCCAGGCCTGGCTGCCGGTGGTGGCGGTGGGGTTATGGGGGAAGCCGAGCACCATCAGCCTGAGGGCGTCCCAGGCGGCGGGCTCCAGCGCATCGAAATCAGGACGCCAGCCCTCGTCCGCCCGCAGGGGCAGCAGCAGGGGCCGGGCCGACGCCAGCCGCAGGCCGCCCATGTGGGAGGGGTAGTAAGGGTCGAGCAGCAGGGCGGCATCGCCGGGGTTGAGCACCGCCAGGGGCAGGTGGGCCGTTCCCTCCTGGGAGCCGATCAGCAGCAGCACCTCCGTCTCGGGGTCGACAACGGTGCCGAAGCGGCGCTGGGCCCAGGCGGCGGCCGCCTCGCGGAAGGGCAGGGTGGCTCCGTGCAGGCAGTAGGACGAGCTCTCCGGCCGCAGCAGGGCCGCGGCGATGGCCTCCAGGCACGGGGGCGGCGGCGGCAGATCCGTGGAGCCGAGGGAGAGATCCAGCAGCGGCGGCCCCAGACGGCGGCGGTCGTAGGCGAGCTTGCGCTGATCGTTGCGGGCGAAGACGCCGCTGCCCAGCTGGGAGACCCGCTCAGAGATGGGCATCCAGGAAGGCCTTCAGCTGGGGCTTGGCCATGGCGCCCTCATGGCGAGCCAGCTCCTGGCCGCCACGGAAGAGGATCAGGGTGGGCAAGCCCTGAATGCGGTACTGGTCGCGGGTGAGGGGATTGGCATCGGCCTCCAGCTTGCCCACCACGAGCCGATCGCCGTACTCGCTGGCGGCCCAGTCCATCAGCGGGGCCATCAGGCGGCAGGGGCCGCACCAGTCAGCCCACACATCCACCAGCACCGTGCCAGGGATTCCGAGCACCTGGTCGGCAAAACCGGCATCGGTGAGGCGGAGCACGGGCGTGTTGGTGAAGCTGTCGGTGGCCATCCCCTGATCTCGCGAAGTGTTGGGCCGATTGTATGGATCAGGGCAGCAGGATGGCGCCGATCAGAGCTTGTCGATCGAGCGCCTCAGCTCCTCGAGTTCGGCATCCACCTCCGCCACCTTCACCGGCTCGAGCCGGGGGGCCGGTCCGTTCTCCGCCGGCAGGGCGATCGGCGTGGCCCCACCCTCCAGCCGCGTCTTGAGAGCCGCCAGTTCGTCGTCCACATCGCTGCCGCCTTCGAGGGAGGCGAACTGGCTTTCCAGATCGGCGCCCGCCAGCTCGGCCATCGCCTGGCTCTTGGCCTCCATCAGCTGCACCTTCTCCTCCATCTGCTCGAAAGCGGCCATGGAGGTGTTGGTGCCGAGGTTGCTGACGGCGCTGTGCAGCTGCTCCTGGGCCTGGGCGGCGCTGGCCCGGGCCTTGAGCATCTCCTTCTTGGTTTTCGCCTCGGCGATCTTGCTCTCCAGCGCCACCAGGCTCTTCTTGAGGGTCTCCACCTGGCCGGCCTGGCCGTTGAGCTGGTTGTTCAGCGCCGTGGCGGTATCGGTATAGGTCTTGCGGCGAGAGAGGGCCTCACGGGCGAGATCCTCCTCCCCTTTCTTGAGGGCCAGCTCAGCCCGTTCGTACCAGGCGCGGGCCTGGCTCTCGGCCTGCTCCGCCTGGTTCTGAATGCGCTTCTGGCTGGCGATCGCGGTGGCGACGGCCTGGCGAAGTTTGATCAGGTCGGCCTGCATGTCGGCGACCGATTGATCGAGGATCTTGGCCGGATCCTCCGCCTTGCTCACCAGATCGTTGAGGTTGGCGCGCAGGAGGCGGCTGAGCCGATCGAAGAAGCCCATGAATCGTTGAGGGGAGGGCAGGCCGCACCCTAGCCGCGCGATCACCGCCTGCGCAGATCGATGGCGGTCAGCCGCCAGTCCAGCTCCACCCCGGCGCTGCCGCGGCGCCAGCCGATCCGCTCCGCCAGGGCGGCGCGCAGGGCGCCGGGGGGATCGCCCCGCAGGGCGAAGAGCTGACGAGCGAACGCCTCCATGTCCTCCTCGGAGCGGAAGCGCCAGGGGCAGGGTCGCTCCTCCACCCGCAGGGGCTGCAGGGTCTCGGGCCAGCGCTGCTGGCTCCAGTCGCGGTAGTGGCCGCGGTGGCCGCCGGGCGTCCAGGCGTCGACAAACCCGTCGAGAAAGGCGGCGATCGGACTGCCCAGACCCACATCGGCCAGATGCACCAGGCCGCCGGGGCGAACCGCGGTGGCGAGGCGCTCCAGAAAGGGCTCCAGCGGCGCGATGTGGTGGAGGGCCGCCAGGCAGATGACCCGATCGGCGGGGGCCACGGGCCAGGGCCCGAGGGGATCCACCAGAACGGGCGCGACGCCGGAGGGCTCGCGAAAGGCATCGCTGAACTCCAGGGAATCCACCCGGATCCCCGGGGGACAGAAGCGGAGGAGATAGCCACCACCGGCTGGAACATCGAGCAATCGCTCGCCAACAGTCAGCGGATAATTCCTGAATAATTGTCGGAATTCCTCGGCACGTGCGTCCGGCCAGCGCCGCATCGCCGCCTGATACGAGCGGCCCCTGCCAGAGAAAACGCAGGCGTAATCAGCGCTCATGAGCACAGAACACGACGGGTTGCACAGAAGCGGTATGCCAACTTAGTTTTCAACCAATTCACTCCGAAGGCGCGCTCACGAAAGATTGGCAATTTTTTGTCTGTTTCTTTCGCAGATTCGACCTTTCTTCGCCGCCTGTGCCTGCCATGAGCTCCGCCATCGACCTGATTCACTTCAGCACCGGCTTCCTTCCCGAAGCCGGCGATTCAATCGGCTACCGCCTGGGCGTCAAGAACACGGGTCAATACGTCATCGATACACCCGTCATCAGCAGCAATCTCGGGTTGGTCTACAGCGGCATCAGCAGGCTTGACCCGATCCTGGGCATCAACATCAACATCGGCGACGCCAACCGCAACGGCAGCTTCGACGCCAACGAAACCTGGTACTACAGGGCCTTCTACACCGTCACGGCGGCGGACATCGACGGCAGCAGCGGCAGCGACAACGTCGTCAACGGCGCTCTCATCAATCGGGTGAACGTCAGCACCAGAGGGCTGGGGGGAGCGGCCGACCAGACAGCCTCCAAGGCCTCGAACATCTCCTTGGCCCTGGTGGAGGAGCGGCCCGCCTTCACCCTCACCCAGACCAGCACTCCCAATCCCGCCTGGGTGGGCGACCGGATCAACTACGCGATTGCGGTGCAGAACACCGGCAATCTCACTCTTTACAACCTGAGCCTGAGCGGCAGCCCCTTCGGCACTCCCCTGGCGGTCACGGACCCGCAGGGCGCCAACGTGGGCGATGTCGATGGCGACGGCAACTTCGATGTGGGCGAAACCTGGCGATACCTCAACAGTTACACGGTGACCCAGGCGGACATCGACAACCTCGGCGCGATCGACGGCAGTGCCGATGGGGCCCTCACCTACACGGTGACCGCCACGGCGGGCCTCTCCGGCGAGGGCAGCACGGTTGACCTGACGGTCATCAGCAGCACCGAGAGCAACCTCCGCGAACCTGTCTCCGCCAGCCTCGGTGATCGCCTCTGGAGCGACAGCAACGGCAACGGCATCCAGGATGCCGGTGAGGCCGGCATCGTCGGCCAGATCGTCACCCTGATCGGCGGCGGTGCCGATGGTGTGATCAACGGTGTGGCTGACACCACCACCACCACCACCACCGACGCCAACGGCATCTACACCTTCACGGGTCTCACCCCGGGCCAGCACTATCAGGTGCAGTTCAGCAAGCCGGCCGGCACGGTGTTCACCGTGCCTGACGTGGGCGCTGGGGCGCCGGGTAGCCCCGCCGATGCCAGCGATTCCGACGCCAACCCAGCCGACGGCAAAACCCAGATCGTCACCCTCGCCCAGGGCGAGAACAACCAAACCCTGGATGCGGGTGTGGTGAGCCTGCCGCCCAGCGGCGGTATCCGGCTGGTGAAGGCCACCAACGCGGCCAACCCCTCGAACCCCACAGCCGCCGAAGACGCCAACCTGCCGCCAGGGCTGGCCCTGCAGACCGGGACCAACGTGGTCTGGACCTACCAGGTGTTCAACGAAAGCACCCGTGCGTTGCAGATCACGTCGCTGGTCGATGACGCCGGCACGCCGCAGACAACTGCTGATGACTTCAGCCCGGTGATGGTGGTTTCGGCCGGCTTCAACCTGGGCGACATCGACAAGGACAACCTGCTCGATACCAACGAGGTCTGGCTCTACACGTCCAGTGGTGTCCCTGGGGCGAGCTACCGGGCCCAGCCTGGTCTGCCGCAGCTGGGCGGCCCTTCACTCACATTCAACTTCAGCCAGGCCAACAGCTATGCGTTGCTGGGCCTGAATGGGGGCAACGTGACCGTGAACTCGGCCACCGCCGTGAAGGGAGACTTTGGCTATAGCCAGGCTGTCACCAGCACCACCAATCAAAAGATCGGTGAAGACTTCTTCGGCCAGTGGAACGGTACGGCCTACGTGCACAGCCAGGTCGCCAATTTCCAGTCCACCGACAAGAACTACATCCCCAGCGCCGGAAAAGTCAGCAATGCCGCGCAAGATTCTCGCTTGAACACAGCCAATGCCGAAGCGCTGGCGGCATCCGCCCAACTGGCTGCCCTGACGCCAACGATTCACTTGGGCGCGATCAATGACACCAGCGTCAGCGTGGGCGCGGTCAACGGTGCGGCGAACCTGAATGTGGTGCAGATCAGCTCGCTGAACATGAACTCCGACGTGCTGGAGTTGCGTGGCGACGAGCAGGACTATTTTGTGATCAATACGCTAGGCAACTTCGACTTCTCACAAAGTGAGGTGCGCCTCAGCGGCGGCCTGACGGCCAACCATGTGATCTTCAACTTCCCCACGGCGGGCACTCAGACGCGGGATGTGCTGATCAATAAATCCAGCACGATCTTCAACGGCACCATTCTGGCGCCAGACCTCGACGGATTTGGAGTTCAATACCACAACCCAGCCCAGTTCAACGGCGCCATCATCGCCAAGAACATCAGCGTCCATTCGGACTTCAACCTGAATTGGGCGCCCTTCTACACCAGCTATACCAACATCGGCACGGTCTCTGCCGTGCGGCCCGGCACGACGACGACGTTCACGGACACCGACCCCAGCAGCCACTACGGAGTGCCGCCCTCGTTCCAGCTCAACAAAACGGTCTCGGTGATCCCCGGCTGCCCCACCGGCCCGATCGGAGCCGTCGACACCGATAACAACGGCGTGGTCGACGGTGGCATCAACCTGGGCAACCTGACGAAGTACCTGTTCGTCTTCGCCAACGGCAGCATCGACGCCAACTGGCAGGGCGCCACCAAGGGATTCGTTGGCAACGTCGCCATCGACGGGATCAGCGCCGACGAGCGCACCTCGGGCGGGGTGCCCTTCGCCGGCACGATCTTCACCAACGACACCACCCTGGGCGCCTGGCAGGGCATCGTGAATCAGAACGCCGGCCAGGCCACGGCCGCGACGGGCCAGACGGCCCTCATCGCCGGGCTGGAGACCGACCTCAGCAACGCCTTCACCCAGATCAACGGCCTGTCGGCAACGGCGGGGTACACCAGTGTCTCGGCGACCGCTCTGAACGGACTGAACACCCAGGACGGCATCAACCGCACCTACGTCATCAACGTCACCAGCGGTCTGCAGGTGTCCTCCAAGATCAACATCACCGGTGACGCCGGTGATGTGTTCGTGATGCGCTGGGACACCGACGCCAACGCTGCTAACGGCTACCAGGGGCAGGTGAAGTTCCAGAGTGGCGGCGCCATCGTGCCGCTGGGCGGCCTCACGGCCGGCAACTTCATCCACGTCGCCGGCGACATCAATGCCTCGGGTGGCGGCAACACGCCGGCAGCGCCGTATCCGCAGGGCCCGCGGCTGAACGGCGGTCAGGGCAACCTGCCCACCGGTGCCCAGGACTTCAACGGCGGTGGCTTCTTCACGGGGTACTGGCTGACGACCGGCGACCCGGTGACCGGCCAGACCAGTCCGCTGAGCAACGGCCTACTTGTCGGCGGATGGTATACAACGACCAACAAGTTCAGCATGACCTCGGGAACCAGCGGCACGCGGGTGTGCGTGAACGACGCCACCCAGGCCCAGGTGTTCAATCCGGCCAATGTCGGCACTGATGTCAGCTCGGCCCAGGTCGGAGACCGGCTCCTCTACACCTTCGCGGTGAAGAACACCGGCTCGGGTGTGCTGGCCGCGCCCAGCCTGATCGACAACAACGGCACCCCGACCAACCCTACCGACGACTTCGTGCCCACCCCGGTGCTCACGAACGGCAGGAACCACGGCGACACGAACGCCAACGGCCAGTTCGACGCCGGCGAAACCTGGTACTACCAGGGCAGCGTTGTGGCCACGGCCCCGGGTGTGCTGACCAACCTCGCCACGGCCAGCGTGGGGAGCGCCTCGGTGACCGACACCGCCACCGTGAGCATTGTGCGCCGTGTGGCGGCCTCGAAGTTCTTCGTGGTCGACTCCAGCACCGACAGGTTCTATGGCTACAACACCTTCGGCGCAGCCACCGGCGACCAGGCGCTCGCTGCGGCCAACACCGAGTCGCGCGGCATCACCGGCGACGCCCAGGGCACCACGCTCTGGGTGCTCGACCGCAACAAGAGCGTCTACGTCACCACGACCAGCGGCGTCGCCCAGGGCAGCTGGACCGCCACCGACCTCAGCACCTCCCCAGAGGGAATCGCCAAGGACGGCAACCACCTGTGGATGGTGGACAGTGCCAACAAGCGCATCTATTGGTACCAGAACGCCGCAGCGAACACCTCTGGCACCGATACGGCGGAGAAGACCTTCGCCCTGGCGGCTGCGGTGGTGCCCAAAGGGCTCACCACCGATGGAACCTCTCTCTGGGTGGTGAGCGACTCCACCGCCAACACGGTGTTCAGATACACGATCGTCAAGGACGGCACCGGCACCCCCACCAGCCTCACCCCTTCAGGGAGCTGGACGCTGGCTGCCGCCAACACCACCCCCACCGGCATCACGCTGGACCCGACCGGCGTGTCCAAGAGCCTGTGGGTGGTGGACCTCGGCACCGACACCGTCTACGAATACGCCAACGGCACCCTGCTCTCCAGCGGCACCAACGTGGCGGCCGTCGCCAGCTTCAAGCTCAGCAGCGGCAACACCACCCCGCAGGACATCTTCGACCCCGTCTTCACGCAGGCTTCTGCGCCAGCAGAAAGCTCTGTCATCAACGCGGCCGAGCCGGATGCGCTCACCGGTCTGGTGGGGACAGGCACCGCACCCATCCAGCTGATCAACCCTGGCCAGCCATCGCCTGCCTGGGTCTCTGCCACCGACGCCAGCAGCTCCAGCAACCTGCTCGGCAACCCAGGGCTGGAGTCCGTCACAGCCAACCTGGATGACCTCCTGCTCAGCCAGCTGAATCACCACCCGCTCAGTGGTGCCAACCTGATGGGTGCCCATGCACTCATGGGCACGGCGCTTCTCTGAGATTCAGGCCAGCGGACCTCCGTCAGCCAGGACGAATCCTCCTGCCAGCCGCTCCTCAGCTCCAGGGCCGCCCCCGCCGCGCCAGCCAGGCATCGAGCCGGGGCCAGGGTTCGGCGGCTGGGTCGCCGGCGGGCTCGTGCCAGATCGCCTGCGGATCGGCCAGGGGCAGGCCGTGGCGGGCCAGTTCGCGGCGATCAAGCAGAAACAGCACCGCCGCCGTGGAGGCGTCGAGCAGCAGCTCACTGGCCTCCCGGTAGACCGTGAGCCGGCCGCAGGCGGCGGCCTCCGGCCGCAGGCGCTCCAGCCAGGCGGCGCTGCGGGGCAGGGACCGCGGCACCGCCAGCCGCCAGCGTGGGTCGCCCGGGGGCGCCAGGCGCTCCAGCAGGGCCGCCAGGGCCGGGTCGGCGCCGCCATCGGCGCGGCGCACCACCACCTGGGCGGGCAGGCGGGCGGCGGCGGGCTCCGGAAACAGGTGGTGGAGCAGCAGGCCGGCCCGCTCCCGCAGCAGCTGGGGCATGGCGTTGAGCTCGATCAGGGCGCCACAGCCGGGCCCGAGGGGCTGGCGGATGTCCGCGGCCACCGCATCCACCCCGAGGGCATCGAGCCGCATGGTGGCCGCCAGGGCCTCCACCATGCGGCGGGT
>JBIKTO010000304.1:0-3977 GCA_044348065.1 Cyanobium sp. | reverse complement strand
CCGCTGGCCGAACCGCTGCGGGTGGGGGTGGCGAACGGCAGCTGGGCGGTGGCCGGCGCCCGGGTGCGCTTCCGGCTCTCTCCCACCGTGCCAGGGGCCCGGCTGGTGGTGCCGGCGGGGGCGATCGTCGACCCCCAGTCGAGCGGGTCCGATCAGGAGCGCACCTTGCTCACCGCCGCGGACGGCACGGCCAGCTGCCGATGGGAGCTCGCCGGCAATCGGGCGATTCCGGTGCAGGGGGTGGAGGCCACGCTGCTGGACGCGGCCGGCAACGCCCAGGCTCTGCCGGTGCTCTTCCACGCGAACCTGAGCGTGGCGGAGCGGGTGGCCTTCGATCCGGGGGCCTGCGGGTCGCTGGCGGGGGCGCGCCATGTGCAGGAGGCGATCCGGCGGCTCGCCAGCCTGGCGCAGCTTCATTACGTGGGCGGCGACGGCCAGGAGGCGGCCCCGGGCACCCGGATGGCCCTGCCGCTGCAGGTGCGGGTCGCCAGCAGCTGTGGCCCCATCCTCGGCGCGCAGGTGCGCTTTGAAACCAGCAAGGGCGGCCAGCTGGCCGAGAAGGCCATCACGCTCGACAAGTCCGGCGGCAAGAATTCCCTCACCATCACCACCGACGACACCGGATTGGCCAAGGCCTACTGGTTGCCGGATCCGAAGCTGGAGGGCGCGCAGACGGTGCGGGCCGTGCTCGTGGGCGGACCGGAGCCGCTGGGCGCGTTCACGGCTGTGGAGTTCCACGGGCGCCTGGCGAGGACCAGGGGTTCGGAGCGCGGAATCGCGATCCAGCGGATCCTGATCGGCCCGAATCGCGAAGACCTGGTGCTCGATGGGGTGGTGACACCCGCGGTGCTGCTGGGCGGCCTCGAGATCGTGACAAGCGAACCGATCGAGGTGAGCAGCCTGCGGGGGAACGGTCCGCAGCAGCCGGTGCTGAGTGTGGCCCTGGGGCTGCCCTATCCCCTCACGGACGCCGACCAGCGCTTCTGGGCCGACACCCGCCTGATGGGGAGGTTCGGCTTCACCAATCTGGAGCTGGCGGCGGAGGTGACGGTGGACAACAGCTCGCTGTACTGGACCCCGTCGCCGGAGGTGGGGAGCTGGTTGCAGCAGGTCCTGTTCCAGCGGCTCCGTCAGTCGAGACACGATGTCGAGCGGCTGCTGGTGCGGCTCAGCCTGCGGGGCAACTTCCTGCTGGGGGAGACAAGCCGCCAGCTGCACCTGGATGGCGAGGGCTTCCGCAGCCTCGACACGCCCGGCTATTCGCTGCCCAGCGGCGATGGCCACCGCGGCGGCACGCTCGATCTCTGGTTCTGGCTGCAGGAGGGCCCACGGGACTGAACCCGCCGCGGCAGCGGGGGGCCCTGGCCGCGGGGTGGCCCTAGAAGGATTGCTGGGACTGGCCGGCGTAGAGGCCCTGATAGCGCTCGTTGCCCTCCAGCTTCTGAAACACGAACTGGCAGATCGGCAAGCCCGGAAAGACCGCCAACGGTGCCGGCCCGAAGTTGCTCATCTCCAGCACCTGCTGGCTGTCGATGCCCGGTCCCATGAAGGGGGCGCTGATGTGCACCATCAGCCCGAGGCGGGCGAAGCGGCTGCGACCCTCCAACCAGCCGCAGAGCCCAGGCCCGAGCCGCAGGCGCTCGCGGGTGATGCCCAGCACCGTCTCGCCCGGCATGATCAGGATGTGCTGGCCCGCCTCGATCTCGATTTTGTCGGTGAGATCGCGGTAATCGGTGCCCTCATGCACCTCGATCACCTGGTGCACCTTGCGGAACACGCGAAAGGTGCTGGCCAGGGTGAGATCCACCGAAGCCGGCCCCACCAGCTCCTGGCGGAAGGGGGTGATGGTGAGGGACCCCTGGGCGATGGCCTCAAGGATGGCCTGCCTGCCAAGCACCGCCATGGGACCCGTTGCCGATGACTGACCTTAGGAGGGCGGGTCGCCGGGCTCAGAGGCCCTGCTTGAACTCGGTGATCTTGCCCTTGCCGTTGACATTGCAATAACCGCTCACCTTCTTGCCGCGGATTTCCCAGTTGTAGCTCATGCCGTTTTTCTTGATGTCTTTCTGGCTGGTGGAGCCTTCATTGATGCTCTGCTGCTCGGTGGCACCGATGGTGACCAGGGCATCGGACATCGGCACATCGAATTGCTCCACCACGCGCATCTTGCAAGTTTTGCCCCAGCTGCTGATCAGCCCCGATGCGCTCTGGGCGTTGGCTTGAGGGATCACGAAGAGGGAGGCGAGGATGCCGAAAGCCAGGGCTGCGGCGGAAGCGCGACCCCGACGCAGGACCTGATGGTCATCCGTGCCCTGAGGCTGGAAAACGTTCATGGCGGAATGACTGCTGCAGCATCTGGGATTCTGGGCGCCCCGCTGCCTGCTGGCGGCGACCCGATCATCGTGAATGCGCAAGACCCATGGGTCCTGCGCCTAGGACGCAGCGTTCACGGTGTTCGAGGCCCTGGCCGGCTGCACGCTCAACCTCAACCAGATGGTGCTGGAGCGGATCAAGCCAGCCTCAACATGATGCGCAGCTCGATCAGCCAGGCGGCCACAGCAGCCGAAGCTTCAGCGATTCGGGCGGACTCTCGGTGCGGGACGACATCCAGCCGGGCGTGATCACTTAGGCCGTGGTGTGGCTTGGCCGGACTGGCATGTGGTGAACAATCTGCTGACGCTGCCCCTGGCGCAACGGCTGGAGTAGGTTCAGATCCTATGGGATTCCATCGCTGCGGAGCAGATCGGCCCGGAACTCACTGAATCCGAGCGGGAGCTGATCGATCAGCGCTTGGAGCGATTCCTGGCTGACGGCGACGCTGGAATCGATGCTGATGAGGTACTAAACGCACTGGAGCAGACGCTCTGATCATGGTGCTACGGCGCTTCCCCTACGCCGTGGTTGACCTACCCATTCCCGAACAGGACAGCATCGTTGTGCTGTCTGTTCTGCATTGCGGCCGCGACCCCAAGCTCTGGCAGAAGCGCTCCAGCACCTGCGTGCCCATGCCCCCAACCCCCACCGACGATGTCGTGGGTGTGGCTGTTGCCGGGGGAGCTTGTGGCCATCACCAGGCCTGCAGGACCAGGACACAGCCTTCGCTGAGGGCATGGCTGGCGATCAGCATCAACCTCGTCTTCCCTGCAGTCATCAGGGAAAGTCCACCGGTTCGGGAGGACTGGTGTCGTGCAACCCCTCGAAAAAGGCATCCAGCTCCTCCCGGAAGCCAGGTTCCTGCAGCAGCGCATCCCTGAGCTCCAGGAACTCCCTGGCCGAGGGCCGTACCGCCTGGATGCGGCCGTTGCGGAGAGGCTTGGCGCGCATGGCTTGCTCCTGGCGGCGGTCGAGACCGAATTTAGATCGGATGAGCTGTCTTGACGCTGAGCACCGAACCAGCAGCGAGGCGAAAGCCGGTGGAGCGCACGCCGTCACGCATGCACAACGCATGCATGAAGCCTACAGTGGATCTGTGCTTGAGGGCCTCATGCCATCCCTGCAGATCCGCGACCTGCCGGAACCACTTCACCGGTTGCTGCAGCACCGCGCCCAGACCCACAAGCGCAGTCTCAGCCAGCAGGCCCTGGCTGATCTGGAGGCCATCGCCGGCGGCGACCCCCGTGAACGGCGCCGCCAGGTGCTCGATCGCCTCTCCCGACGGGGCCCGATCACGCCTGCCCTGAGCGCGGATCCGACACCGGAGGATCTGATCCGCGCCGACCGCGAGCGCTGATGGCCCTGGCCTGCGTGCTCGATGCCTCGGCGGCCGTGCGGCTGATCCTGGCTGACCCCGCCGCCGCGGAACTGGCCGAGCGGGTCGGTGGGGCCGCGCTGGTGCTGGCTCCGGAGCTGATGCTCTCCGAGCTGGCCAACACCCTCTGGAAACTCCAGCGGGCCGATCGGCTCAACGATCTCGACCCTCAGGAGCTGCTGGCCGAGGCCATGGCGCTCGCCTGCCACCTCAACCATCCGGTCTACGA
>JBIKTO010000303.1:0-4017 GCA_044348065.1 Cyanobium sp. | reverse complement strand
ACCCATCGCCGCCAGCAGCCGCAGGGTGTCGGCGCTGAAACCCTCCTCCACCTCCAGGCGATCGGGCAGCAGCTGGTTGTGGAGGCGGGGGGCGTTGACGGCGCCGGCGAGATTGAGGCCCCCCACAAGCCGCTGCAGCAGCACCTGGGCCACCGCCGTGATGATGCGGCTGCCGCCGGGGCTGCCGGTGGCCAGCCAGGGTTCGCCATCGGGACGGAACACCAGGGTGGGGGTCATCGAACTGAGGGGCCGTCGGCCCGGCGCAAGGGCGTTGGCCGCCCCCTGCACCAGGCCGAAGGCATTGGCCTGGCCCACCTGCAGGGTGAAGTCGTCCATCTCGTTGTTGAGCAGGAATCCGGCGCCGGGCACCAGCACCCCATTGCCATAGGGGAGGTTGAGGGTGGTGGTGAGGGCCACCAGGCCCCCCTGCCGGTCGGCCACCGACAGGTGGGTGGTGTTCGCTCCCTCCGGCGGGGCCGGATTGGGCAGCGCCGTCGGCGGGGTGTGGCGGCGCGGATCGATGGCGCGCCGCAGCTCGGCCAGATGGGCGTCGGAGAGCAGCCACTCGCTCGGGATCGCCGTCTGCTGGGGATCGCCGAGCCAGCGGTTGCGATCGCGGAACACCAGACCCATGGCCTCGGCGAGCCGATGCAGGCCGGCGGCGGCGTCGAGGCCGGTGGGCTCCTGCCAGGGGAAGGGCTCCACGAGCCGCAGCAGCTGCAGCAGGCTCAGGCCCCCGCCCGGCGGCGGGACCGCCAGCACCGGATGGCCGCGGAAGCGGATCGCCAGGGGCTCCTCCAGCCGGGCCCGGTAGGCGCGCAGATCGGCGGCCTCGATCAGGCCGCCGCGCTGCCGCATCAGGGCCAGCAGCGCCCTGGCCACCGGCCCCTCGTAGAAGCCCGCCTCACCGGCGGCGGCGATCTGGCGCAGGGTGGCGGCCAGCTCGGGCTGACGCAGCCGGTCGCCGGGTTGCAGGGGTTGGGGCTCGCTGGCCCCGGTGGCGGCGGAGCCGGTGGCGGCCGCTGGCGCACGGAAAAACAGGCGGCGGGAGCCGGGGTCGTCCCGCAGCACCGGCGCCGAGGCGGCCAGGGACTGGCTGAGGGCCCGGCCCACCGGGAAGCCCCGCTCCGCCAGCAGGATCGCCGGCTCCAGCACCGCCTGGCGGGGGAGCCGCCCGTAGCAGCGCTGGGCCAGCAACAGGCCGGCCACGCTGCCGGGCACGGCGGTGGACCGCAGGCTGCGGGTGGCCAGGCGCGGATCGACCCGGCCATCGGGCCCCAGAAAAAGCTCGGGCCGCGCGGCGCCGGGGGCCGTCTCGCGGAAATTCACCGCCGTGGCGAAACCGCGCCCCAGCCGCCGCTCCGCCACCGGGCAGCCGCGGGCCGCCGCGGGGGAGGCGCCGGGCAGCCAGAGCAGCAGGAAGCCGCCACCGCCGAGGTTGCCGGCGTAGGGGAGGGTGACCGCCTGGGCGAAGGCGGTGGCCACGGCAGCGTCCACGGCGTTGCCGCCGCGCCGCAGCACCGCCGCCCCCACCGCCATCGCCTGCCCCTGCTCGGCCGCCACGATGCCGCGGGCGGACCAGACGGGCTCGAAGCGCTGCCGCCGTTCCGCCAGCACATTGGCGCTGGCGGGGCCAGCCACCAGCAGGGCCAGGGCGAGGGCCGCCCGCCGCGACCAGCGTGCGCTCATGGCCCCGGCTGCGGCGGGCCGTAGCCGCCGCCCCCCGGGGTTTCGATCCGCAGCCGATCCCCGGCCGCCACCGCCAGCTCAGCGCTGCCCGGCAGCTCCTGCCAGCCCCCACCCGCCCGCGCCAGGCTGTTGCGGCCGCAGCGGCCGGGCTCGCCGCCGGCCAGGCCGAAGGGGGGCACCCGGCGGGAACCGCAGAGGAGGGCCACGGTGAGCGGCGCCAGGAAGCGCAGCTCCCGCACCACGCCATCGCCACCGCTCCAGCGGCCGGCGCCGCCACTGCCGCGCCGCAGGCCGAAGCGCTCCAGCCGCACCGGAAAGCGCTCCTCGAGGATCTCCGGATCGGTGAGGCGGGAGTTGGTCATGTGGCTCTGCACGGCGCTGGCGCCGGCAAAGCCGCTGCCATCCGCCAGCCTGCCGGCGCCGGTGCCACCGCAGATGGTTTCGTAATACTGGCGTTCGGCATCCCCGAAGCTGAGGTTGTTCATCGTCCCCTGGGCGGCGGCCAGCACGCCGAGGGCGCCGAAGAGGGCATTGGCCACCGCCTGGGAGGTTTCCACATTGCCGGCCACCACGGCGGCCGGGGGGCGGGGGTTGAGCAGGCTCCCCTCGGGCACCACCAGGTCGATCGGCTCGAAGCAGCCCGCGTTCAGCGGAATCGATTCCCCCACCAGGCAGCGGAACACGTACAGCACCACGGCGCGGGTGATCGCCAGGGGCGCATTGCGGTTGCCCGGCTGCTGGCCGGAGCTGCCGCTGAAGTCCACCCGGGCCCGGCGGGCCGCCCGGTTGACGCGCACCGCCACCCGGATCCAGGCCCCGTCGTCGAGCTCCAGGGCGTGCTCGCCATCGTGGAGGCGGTCGATCACGCGCCGCACCGCCTCAGCGGCGTTGGCCTGCACGTGGGCCATGTAGGCCCGCACCTCCCCATCCCCATGGCGCTCGATCAGGCGCCCCAGCTCCTCCATCCCCAGCCGGTTGGCGGCGACCTGGGCCTGGAGGTCCGCCAGCAGCTGGTCGGGGTTGCGCACCGGATGGGGACCGGCCGCCAGGCGCCGCCGCCAGTCCTGCTCCTGCAGCACGCCCCCCCGCAGCAGGGGCACGTTGTCGAGCAGGAGGCCCTCGTCGGCGAGGCAGCGGCTGAAGGGGGGCATCGAGCCGGGGGTGAGACCCCCCACATCGGCGTGGTGGCCTCGGCTGGCGACGTAGAAGAGCGGCTCGGGCCCGCCGCTGGGGGCGAACACCGGCGTGATCACGGTGATGTCCGGCAGGTGGGTGCCGCCGTGGAAGGGATCATTGGCGGCGATGGCATCGCCCGGACCGGGTGGCGCCAGGGCGCCCCGGGCCACCGCGTCGCGCAGGGCGCGCACGCTCTCCCCCATGGAGCCGAGATGCACGGGAATGTGGGGGGCGTTGGCCACCAGGCGGCCGTCGCCATCGAAGAGGGCGCAGGAGAAGTCGAGCCGCTCGCGGATGTTCACCGAGCGGGCGCTCTGCTGCAGCCGCACCCCCATCTGCTCGGCGATGGCGGTGAAGCGGTGGTGGTAGAGCTCCAGGGCCACCGGATCGGGGGCCGCCGCCGGCGCGGCCATCGCCGCCGCCGCCCGTTCTCCGGGGCCGTCGGCACTGCGCTCCAGCAGCAGCTCGCCACCCGGCAGCCGCCGGGCGGACCAGCCCGGGTCCAGGGTGAGGGTGCCGGTGTTGTCGACCACCACCGCCGGGCCCTCCAGGCGTTGCCCCGGCCCCAGCTGCGCGCGCTGCCACAGGGGCACGCTGCGCCACACCATGCCGTCCCCGTCCGGCGCCGGCAGACAGAGGGAGGTGGTGGCCGGAGGACTCCCGGGCGCGGGGGGATCCGCGCCGTCGCGGGGCGGATCGATCGCCGCGGCCGGCGCCGCCACCTCCACCACCACCCTCTCCACCACCAGCGACTCCCCCTCGACCCCATGGCCGTAGCGCCGCCGGTGCAGCGCCTCGAAGCGCTCGCGCAGCTCCGCCACCCCGTCGCCGGGATCCGGCCCGTCCAGGTCGAGGCCGCGGTCGCGGCCGGCGACGCGCAGCTCCAGGCGCCGCCGCAGCTCCGGTTCCCGGTCCGCCGCCAGATCGCCGGTGCGGCGCAGATCGGCCGCCGCCGCCGCCGCCAGCTCCGCCGCCATGGCCCGCAGCTCCGGCAGGAGCGCCGCCGCCAGCGGCCGCCGCACGCTCCGCTCCCGCAGCAGCTGCTGGCGGGCCAGGCCGATCCCCCAGGCCGAGAGCACCCCGGCCAGCGGCGGCAGCAGCACCCGCGCGATGCCAAGCCGATCGGCCAGGGCGCAGGCATGCAGTCCGCCG
>JBIKTO010000302.1:0-4073 GCA_044348065.1 Cyanobium sp. | reverse complement strand
CTCAGGGTGACCCTATCGGTCTGAGTCTGGTCGGCAAAGGTCTTGATTTTGTCGGCGACCTCAGCCGCCCGGTCGTGGTTGGCCTGGGCCTGCTTCGTCAGCACGCCCAGAAGGGCGGTCAACTCAGTGGCCGCGTTCTTGTCGTCCGGATTCGTCGACAGTGTCTGGGCCAGGGGGAGGATTGGGTTGTAATAAGTCGGGGCCTCGAGGGCGTATTGATGGATGTCCGAGGCGAGTGTGACTGTCGCCGGATATGTGTCCGTCTGCCACGTGTTCACGTGGTTGTGGAGGGAGGCATAGGCGCTGATGAGTTGGGTGAAGTCGGCTAGATCGCTCGGAGCCCCGCTGCCTAAGGAAGCCTTGAAGGCGTCTGCCGTTGCCGGCAGTGCGAGCCCGTTGTTGACGTAAACCTGTATTGCCACCCACTCGGTGGCCGATAGCAAGAATGCCGGACCTCCTTCAACGGTCGGGGTCGTCAGGTGACTTGGACCGATGTCAGGTGTGTTTGTTGCGTCCACAGTGGCTTCATTTGTTCTTTTTCCTAAGAACCTTCCCACATCTTTTGGCTTGATTCGGTGACCTGTCTTCAGCCCGTCTCATTTCGTAACCGTTCAGGGGGGGTGGCATCTCCAGGCCCCTCGCCCTTGACAGAACTCAGAAAGCCGCTTTGATCTCAGTACGAAAAAGCATGAAATGTTTTTTGCCGCAAGCTAGCTCCGGCGGCTCCGACTGGAAGGCGACAACTCCTGCGGTGCGGGTGACGTGAGCCCCTTCGTCGGTCCAGACCTTATGAGAGCTGGGATGTTTGGTCCTGCCGACCGCCCAGAAGAGGGCCTCCTTCGAGGCGGCGAATGGCCACCACGGCGGGCCGTGGCGGGGTGCCGGCGACGGCGGAGGGCCAGTTGGAGCCGAGCGGCACCTGGCGGAGCTGCTCGAAGCGGCCGCCCTGGCGATCCTGGAGGGTGTAGGCCTGCACCTCGTCGTCGCCACTGCGGTGGGTGGCGTTGTCTTCGCCCGGGTGTTGGACGGACAGGAACAGGGTGGATTCGCCGCTGTCGAAGCAGGGCCCGGTGAGCTCGCATTCCATCGGACCGGTGGCAAACAACAACGGCTCGCCGTCTGGCGCACCGGTGGCGGGAAAGAGCCAGCAGGCGTTGTTGCCGAACCCATCAGCGCTGCCGTTCACCGCCGCCCGGTCGGTGACCATCCAGATATTGCCGCGGCGGTCGATCGCCAGGTTGTCCGGATTGGCGAAGCCCTGGCCGCCCTGCCAGGGCATGCCGCCGGTGGCCACCATCCGCCAGCGGAACGTTCCGCCCGCTGGCGCCGCTGCGGCGGGGCCATCCTCCAGGCGCATCAACCAGCCGTAGGGCCAGCGGCTTTCGCCGGCCGGTCCGCGGAAGATGGCGGGATCGGCCTGGCCCTCGCCGTCTGAGCCGGCGGCGGTGAAGGTGATCAGCAGATCGCCGCTGCGGGGATCGAGTTCGGTGTCTTCCGGTCTGGCGGTGGAGGTGGCCCCCACCGCGTTGGCGGCCAGGTGGGCATCGATCAGGATCGCCCCGAGCTGTTCGTCGCCACGGCCCGGGTAGAGATCGGCGAGGGTGGTGAAACGCTGGCGATAGGCCTGCCACTGGGCCTCGTTCTGCAGCAGCTCGGCGCCGGCCTGGCTTCGATCGCTGCGGGGTACCGGCAGCACGGCGGGCAGATCGAACCGGGCGAAGTGGGAGGGGGCCTGGGGGTTGAGCGGCGTCTGCGGCTGCAGCGGCAGCCAACGGCCGCTGCCATCGGCCTCGAACTGGGCGGCCTCGAGGCGCCCCCGCTCCAGCAGGCGGGAATTGGCCGGATCGGCCGGGTCGCGCACGAGGGCCGCACTCACATAGCGGTAGAGATGGCCGCCGTGGCGGTCGCAGCCGGAGTACACCACCAGGGGCTCTCCGGCGCGGGCGCGCACGGCCACGGCCTCATGGCGGAAGCGACCCAGGGCGGTGTGTTTCACCAGCGGGCGCTCGGGTCGGCGCGGATCGATCTCCACCATCCAGCCGTATTTGTTGCCCACCAGGCCGAATGGATTGCCAAGGCCATCCAGCCGCTCGCCATCGAAGCGGAAGGGCCGCTCCGATGGCGGCGGCGAGCTGCCATCGGCGTACACCGCCTCCACCACCTGACTCTGGAAATTCTCTTCCGCGGAGAGCACCGTGCCCCAGGGGGTCTGGCCGCCGGCGCAGTTGGCGAAGCTGCCGATGATGCGATCGCCGAGGCCGTCGTCGTGGCCGAGCCGCTGGCGCCGGCGGAACACCGCCGCCGCCGGACCGCTGCAGTGCAGCCGCGCCTCAGGGCGCTCCAGCCCGGTGAGGCCGCTGATGCGCCGGTCGTAGCGGCCGGGGCGGCGGCGCCAGGCCTGGTCGGCGCCGCGCTCGATCTCGACCACGCCAAGGCCCACATCCTCCAGGGCAGCGGTGGCCACCGCCAGCAGGGGGGCGCGCAGCGGATCATCCACCGCCAGGCTGCGTGCATCAACCTTGCCGCCCCGTTCCGCCAGCCGTTGGCGCAGCTCCTGGAAGGGCAAGTCGCGGCCCATCACCTCCCGGTAGCCGGCCAGCCACGGTCGGGGGCTGATGTATTCGAAATTCACCGTGAGCAACGCTCGCTGAGCGGCGAGGGGCGTGAAGGCGAGGTAGTCGTTGTTGAAGCCGAAGCGTCCGTTGCCGAGCGGATCCCCCCACTGCAGCAGCACCTCACTGCGGTAGCCCTGCGGCAGCAGCAGTTGATCCTGCAGAGCCACGCGGGCGTAGGCGCGCCGCTGGTCGGCGGCACTGAGGCCGTCGGTGGGCAAGGGAATGGGGCCGCGCAGGGGCTGAAACGGCAGCGCCTTCACCGGCGCGATCGGCCTCCCCCCGGCAACGGCCGCGCCGGCGCTGGCGGCGGCCAGGCCGAGCAGCTGAAGCAGCAGCGAACGACGGCTGAGGCCTGCTTCGATCACGAATCACCGGAATTGCGGGAGTTTAGTGGCGTCGAAACTCCGCCGCAGCACCTCACCGATGCTGAGGCCAATGGGCAGATCCCCCGAAAAGGAGCTGCCGGTGATTCGCCTGTAGAGCTTGGATTCCACCAAGCGATAGGTGCTGGCCGAGAGCGGGATGTCACCGGCCGCTTCGACGAAGCGGAGCCCATTGCGCACCGTGAATGTGGTGAACTTCTGCACCTCTGGACGGTTCGCCAGCGCCTTGTCGTTGACATAGAGGAACAGGGGCCGCGACAGGGGCTGATAGCGGCCAGATTGAACATTGGCCAGTGAAGGATTCACCGGCCCGGAAGGCGTGACGACCGCCAAGGCCCTGAGCCTATTCTGGTTTGCCTTGTAGTAGCTGAAGCCGAAATAACCCAGGGCATTGGGGTTCTGAGCAACGCAGCTGACGATGACATTATCGTCCTCACTGGAGGCGTAATCACGCCTGGAGTTGTCGGCGGCACCATTAATGGCTTTATTGAAGTAGTCAAAAGTGCCGGAGTCCTTGCCGGGGCCGCAGAGTTTGATCGGCCGCTTCGGCCAGTCGCGGTTCACGTCATGCCAGCTGGTGATTTTGCCTTCGGCCTGGCGGCCCCAGAGCCGGGCCAGCTCCTTGGGCGTGATCTGCCGGGCCCAGGTGTTGGCCGGATGCACCACGATCGTGAGGGCATCAAAGGCGATCGGCAGCTCGATGAAGCGGATGCCTTTGCTGGCGCAGGCCTTGAGCTCCTTGCTGTTGATCGGCCGGGAGGCGTTGGCGATCTCCAGCTGGCCGGCGCAGAAGCGCCGGAAGCCATCGCTGCTGCCGCTCTCCTGGAGATCGATGGGGGTTTTGTTCCCCTGGGCGCGGAAGGAGCGGATGGCTTCCTTCAGGATCGGGAACACCGTGCTGGAGCCGCCGATGCGCAGGCTGGCCGGCTGGCTTTCGGCCGCAAACGCAGCCACCCCGGACGCCCCCAGGGGCAATGTGGCCAGGGCTGCGGCGAGCCCCGCCGAGATCGGAATTCCGAGGACGAATCTTCGCAGCTGGATCAGCATGGTTCCATCGTTTGTTCTTTGAGCGTCT
>JBIKTO010000301.1:0-4085 GCA_044348065.1 Cyanobium sp. | reverse complement strand
CCGCATCGGCCGGGGGGTGTTCATCGACCACGGCATGGGGGTGGTGATCGGCGAAACGGCGGAGGTGGGTGACCACTGCCTGCTCTATCAGGGGGTGACCCTGGGGGGAACGGGCAAGCAGCACGGGAAGCGCCACCCCACCCTGCGGGAGAACGTGGTGGTGGGCGCTGGCGCCAAGGTGCTGGGGGCGATCACGGTGGGCTCCAGCACCCGCATCGGCGCCGGTTCGGTGCTGCTGCGCGATGTCGGCCCCGACAGCACCGTGGTGGGCATTCCCGGGCGGGTGATCCACCAGTCGGGGGTGCGGGTCGACCCGCTTGCCCACTCCGCCCTGCCGGACGCCGAGGCGCGGGTGATCCGCAACCTGATGGAACGGATCGACAGCCTGGAGGGCGACCTGTCCAGGGCCCTGGGCAACCTGCGGGAGCTGCGCGGCAGCCCTGCCGATCGGGGGGTGGACAGGGTCGTGCGGGGGGCGGCCCAGAGCCTGCGCGACCGGGAGATCCTCGAGTATCTGGGCGAGGGAAACGGCGACGGCGAAGCGGGCGGCAACGGCGCGGCCGCCGCGGCGGGGATCGAGTGCTGGTGGCTCAGCGACGGCGGAGGTATCTGAAGCCCTCCGCGGCCGGGGCCAGCGTTCAGACGCTGACCTGCTGGGGCGGCGCGGGCTGGGGTTGGAACATGAACATGGAATAGATCACGTTGCGGCGTACCTGGATCATCATCTCGAGGAACATGTCATAGCCCTCGTTCTTGTATTCGATCAGCGGGTCCTTCTGGCCATAGCCCCGCAGGCCGACCGATTCCCGCAGAGCCTCCATCGCCTGCAGGTGCTCGCGCCAGAGGGTGTCGATCTGCTGGAGGGTGAAGAAACGCTCGGCCTGTCGCATCAGGCCCGGCTGGATTTGATCCACCTGACCCTCCTTGATGTCGTAGGCATTGCGCATCTGCTCCTTGAGGAAGGCCTTGAGCTCCTCCATCGACAAACCACGCACCTGATCCGGGGTGAGGTCTTCGAGCAGGTAAATGAACTCCTTCACCTTGTCCACCAGACGGCTGAGGTCCCACTCCTCGGGCGGCAGCTCAGGGTTGACGTAGGCCTCCACGATATCATCAACCGTGCGCTCACCGAATTCGATCACCTGCTGTTTCAACTCGGAACCCTCCAACACTCGACGGCGAATTCGATAGACAGCTTTGCGCTGATTATTCATGACTTCGTCATACTCAAACACCTGCTTGCGCTGGTCGTAGTAGTAGGTTTCCACCTTCTTCTGAGCCCCCTCCAGCGAGCGGGTGAGCATGCCGGATTCAATCGGCATGTCCTCCTCCACCCGGAAGGCATTCATCAGACCCGCCACCCGTTCGCCACCGAAGATGCGCAGCAGGTTGTCCTCCAGCGACAGGAAGAAGCGGGTGCTGCCGGGGTCGCCCTGGCGGCCGGCGCGGCCGCGCAGCTGGTTGTCGATGCGGCGCGATTCGTGGCGCTCGGTGCCGATCACATGCAGGCCGCCGGCGGCGCGCACCTGCTCCTCCTCCTGGCGCACCACCACGTCATATTCGGCGCGCACCCGGGCAATCAACGCGCGCAGGTCAAGGATCGAGGGGTCATCGGTGGGGGCCTTCTCGGCGGCCTGGGCGATGCGATCCTCCAGTTCGAGCACCGTGAGGCTGCGATCGCCCCAGGCGCTCACCAGATCCCGAGCCAGCTGGCTGAGCGACTGCTCCGTGGCCTCGGTGAGCTGGCAGGGAAAGAGGGTACCGATGGCGCGAGCCTCACTCGGAGCCCGGCCGGAGGGGGCGGGGCCGCCGAAGCCACCGCCGCCCTCGGCGGTGCGCTGCAAGGGCACCGGTGGCCGGTGACCCTCTTCGGGGCGAACCAGGCGGGGCAGCAGCACCTCCCGCAACTTGAGGCGGGCCATGTAATCGCTGTTGCCACCCAGGATGATGTCGGTGCCGCGGCCAGCCATGTTGGTGGCGATCGTCACCGCGCCGGCGCGACCCGCCTGGGCGATGATCTCCGCCTCGCGCTCCACATTTTCAGGCTTGGCGTTGAGCAGGTTGTGGGGCACCTGCTCCTCAGCGAGCAGGGAAGAGAGCAACTCCGACTTCTCGACGCTGGTGGTGCCCACCAGCACGGGCCGACCGGCGCGATGGATCTCGGCGGTTTCCAGGGCGACCGCCCGCCACTTGCCGGTTTCGGAGCGGAACACCTGGTCGGTCCAGTCGGCCCTGGAGCGGGTGCGGTTGGTGGGCACCACGGTGACTTCCAATTTATAGGTTTTCTCGAATTCCACCTCCTCCGTCTTGGCGGTGCCGGTCATGCCGGCCAGGCGTGGGTAGAGGAGAAAGAAGTTCTGGTAGGTGATGCTGGCCAGGGTCTGGGTTTCCGGCTGGATGGCCAATCCCTCCTTCGATTCGATCGCCTGATGCAAGCCATCGCTCCAACGCCGGCCGGGCATGACACGACCGGTGAACTCATCGACGATCACCACTTCATCGTTGCGCACGATGTAATTGACGTCGCGGGTGAAAAGCTCTTTCGCCTTCAGGGCATTATTTACAAAGTGTGCCCACGGATCAGCGGGATTGTAAAGATCATCGACGCCTAGGATCTGCTCCGCCTTGGCGTAGCCCTCATCGGTGAGGGTGACGTTGCGCTGCTTCTCGTCGACCTCGTAGTCGCCCTCTGGATCGATGCCATCCTTGCCCATTTCGGCGGAGCGCTCAAGGCGTAAAGCCACCTCCGAGGCGCGCTGATATTTCTCCTGGGGCCGCTCGATCTGTCCTGAGATGATCAGCGGGGTGCGGGCTTCATCCACCAGGATCGAATCGACTTCGTCAATGACGCAGTAGTGGAAATCACGCTGAACCACGTCGGCGATGTCGTTCGCCATGTTGTCGCGCAGGTAATCAAAGCCCAGCTCGGAGTTGGTGGCGTAGGTGATGTCGCAGCCGTAATTGCGCTGACGATCAAAGGGGGCCATCTCATTCTGAATCAACCCCACCGACAGCCCGAGGAAGCGGTGGACCTGGCCCATCCACTCGGCATCACGCCGGGCGAGGTAATCGTTGACGGTGACCACATGCACGCCCCGACCGGTGAGGGCATTGAGGTAGGCCGGCAGCGTGGCGACGAGCGTCTTGCCCTCGCCGGTCTTCATCTCGGCGATCTGGCCATCGTGCAGCACCATACCCCCGATCAACTGCACATCAAAGTGACGCATGCCCAGCACCCGCTTGCCGGCCTCCCGCACGACGGCAAAGGCCTGGGGGAGCAACTCATCGAGCAGCTTGCGCTCACGGGCGTTCACCACCTCCGACGCGCCCCCGGCCTCACGAGCGTTGGCGAGCTTCTGGCGAAACTCCGCCGTGAGCCCCCGCAGCTCGTCGTCGGAGAGGGGCTCGATCTCCTCCTCCAGGAGGTTGATGTCGGAAACCAGCGGCTGGTAGCGCTTCAGCTTGCGGGCGTTGGGATCACCCAGCAGGAGCTTGAGCATTGCGAATGGCCAACCGGGAAAGACCAGCCTACCACCGCAGGATGGTGTCCGCCGAGGGAGAAACAAGCCGTGCCAAGGGGTTTGCCAGAGCCAAAGACCGATGGGCCGACTGGGCCGTAACCTGAGTCTGGCAGTTCCAGCCGGCCATTTGGGCACCCCGATTCTGCTGCTGAACCACCCCCCGGGCGCTCTGAGCCTGCGGCTTGGACTGGGTCCAGGCCTGCGGCCGACCCGAGCCCTGAACCAGCTCCAGGGACTCTTCACAGACAACGGGCCCTGGGCCTCGGGTCGGTCAATCCGGGGACTGCGTCGGATGCTCCAGGGAAGCGAGGCCGTTGTGAGCGCCTGGCGTGGCGTGCGGCTGGTTGCCTTCGGGCGAGCCACCAGTGACGGCCAGTACCGGGGGGTGCTTTGGGATGTGGTGGTGGCGAAGGATATGCAGGGCCAGGGCCTCGGACGACGGGTGGTGGAAACACTGCTGATGACCCCACCGTTGCTGACTGTGGAGCGGATCTACCTGATGACGGGCAACAGCCGCGGTTTCTATGAGCGACTGGGGTTCCACGCCGTCAGCGACCAGACGTT
>JBIKTO010000026.1:0-12045 GCA_044348065.1 Cyanobium sp. | reverse complement strand
TATCCTGTTCGTCCCAGAAGCCTCTTTGCCCCACGACTTGAGCGAATCGTATTTGGCTGATGTTAGCCGACTGCGTCGACAAATCAAGATCTGTTTGGATTTTTCGAGGTGCCCTTCAGGCACCAGATCCTCATACAGGCCAAGTCCGCTGAAGTTGAACAGTGCCAAGTTGAGATAGGAATGCACCTGCCAGCCCTCGAGCTCATCCACCGACTCCATCACGAACTTCAGGTAGCTTTCGAGATCAACCGCATCGGCTTTGGGGTCGGGCAGGGGCAGCTCAACGCCAAAATCTCGCCGCAGGCGCTCCTTGAGCGTCACATTGGCAATCGGTGCGTCATCGGATGCGCTGAGAGTGAAGGTTTTGGCGCCGCCTCGATTGGCTGTCTTGGTGAGCTCAACGGGCAATAGAACCAGCGGCGCAAAAAGGCTCTTGTTCTTTTCGCGCCATTCAAGGCAGCCAAAGGCAAGGTAGAGAATGTTGTTGCCCGTTTCTTCGATCGAGCTCTGTGCTTGTTTGCGAATTGATTCGGCAACGCGTTCCATCCGCGCATCCAGAAGCAGGGCCGTGAGGGTCCCTTGATGTCCCTTGCTGTCCTTGGCAACTGGTAGCGAAAACGATGGATTGATGCCTTGTTGTTCCGCCCATGTGGCCAGATTCTTAACGACCTGCATCTCCTGGGCTGCCTTGCCAAGAGTCTCGATCACCGACGTGCGCAGTCGATCATCTGCCTGTGCAAGGGCCTTCTGAGTCGCATCATCGCCGGTGCCATCAGCTCGAATCTGCTGATAGAGAGGGTCCTCCGAACGGGCTTGCTCAAGAGCGGCCTCTATGGCAGCTTCATCAAGTGTTGATCGCTTCTCTTTTGGTGGTTCTGATAGGGCACTGAGGCTGTATTGCCGCCCAAGCAATAGTCCGTCAAGAACCCCTTGGAGATTGCAGTCAACAAACCGCAGAAGCCGAGCGGTTCGCTGGCTTTTAAGGCTCAGGTTGAGCAGGTTGTTGCGTGTCGTCAGGTCGAGCAGTTTGTTGCGAAATCCCTCTAGAGTCGGAAGGATGTAGGCGGTATCATCGGCTTGCATGTCATTCATCCTTCAATCCCGTGATCGACTTCTTGCTGGCTTGTGTGTCCAGTAAGCTTAGGACCACCCCCCTCGCCGGCTTCCCCGCCTGCAGCGTGGCTAGCCTTATGCGCAGGGTGCATCACTGCTGAGGCCGAAGGCTGTTCTGGCTTCATCGGCCTGCTCATCTCTGGCTGAGCCCACTCGCAAGCCCAACACCGCACAAAACAAGAACGACAGATCCAGGGTCAATACCGTTTCAGCTATCTGACGGTGATGCAGATCTCGCATAAACAAGGTGTGCGTGGCCATCAGGGCGTCCTGGCCCTGGTCCCAGATCAGGCTCAGGGTGCTGCGGTGCGCCTCTGGAATGGCCCGGCCGCACCAGCAGGAAAGCCGCCGAAAGATCCGCATCGCCTCGGTGCAACGGCTCGTAGCCGCGCGACGTACCCCGCGCCGAGGCCCTGATCCTGGCCTCGAATCCGCAGATCGTGCTTGGGCACCAGGCTGTCGTGCGAGTGCTCTGAGGCCCCGTTCCCCAGCGGCGCCGGCGATGTTCCGCCATCAGGGCGTGCGGTTTGTGGCCTGCCCGGCCATCAGGCCCGGCAGCGGGGTGCCGTGCAGCTCCTGCGGGGGCCGCTGGGGGTTGCCCCTCTGTGCTCAGGCGGTCACCACCGCCGGCACCTGGCCATCCTCCCTCACCGGGACAATGCAACTGCATTTCCACGGGACGGTCTCAGGTGGCTGTCCCATGGCTGTTCGCCCCTCGCCCCCCTGTCCACTCCGGTTGCTATCAGACCACCGTGCCGCAACCGGTGCGCGGGGCCCTGGGGCTGGGCAAGCGCGAACGCCTTCAGCCCATCAGCGCCGATCTGGTGGACCGTCTCCAGAGCCTTGTTGGTGATCTCGATGCCCCACTGCCGGATGACGACACGAGCCTCATTCGGCGCCGCCCATCGCCACTGGCGACGGGCCAGGTTCTTTCCGCAAGTCCGCTTGTTCTCCCGGTTTCACAGCCGCTCGCGGCTGATGGTCTTGGGCTGGGTCAACGACACCAACACCAAGCGCGCTTACGGCAGCAAGACCGTTGCTTACCGGGTCTGCCAGTCGATGCTGGCCAGCGGCCAGCGGCCAGCCGCCAGCCGCCGGACAACTGGGAAGAGCTCCTGCAAGACCCACGCAGGCGACGGAGCGCTTGCGGCAGCTCAGCGATCGTCTGCCTTGAGCCGGCGTGCCCGCCAGCGGCGGCGCCGGCAGACTGGGCGGCACACGGTCTGACCCCAACCCCATGCGATTCCTGGCGCTGGCTGTGCTGCTGGCCCTGATGGCCTTTTTCGCCGCCGGGGAGTTCGCCCTGATCCGCCTGCGCCCCAGCCGGGTGCAGCAATTGCTGGAGGATGGGGAGGCCGGCGCCCGCGCCGTGGCGCGCCTGCAGCAGCGCCTGCGCCGCGTGCTGGTGGCCACCCAGCTCGGGGCGGTGCTGGCCCTGCTGGCGATCGGCTGGATCGGCCGCAGCCTCGCGGCGGAGCTAATGGCGAGCCTGGGGCGGGGCGACCTGCTGGCCTGGTTCAACCTCGGGGTGTTCCTGGTGCTGGCCTGCTCGCCACCGTGATCGGCGGCTTGCTGCCCAAGGCCTGGGTGCTGCACCATCCCGAGCCTTCCGCCCTGCGCCTGGCGCCGCTGCTGGAGTCGCTCACCCGCACCCTGGCGCCCCTGCTGCTGCTGATCGAGCGCCTCAGCGGCGTGCTGCTGCGCCTGCTCGGCCTGCCCCGCAACTGGGACGAGCTGGTGCCGGTGCTCTCCGCCGGCGAACTGGAAACCCTGATCGAGAGCGGCAGCGTCACCGGGCTGATGCCCGATGAGCGCAGCATCCTGGAGGGCGTGTTCTCCCTGCGCGACACCCTGGTGCGCGAGGTGATGGTGCCCCGCTCGGGCATGGTCACCCTGCCGGTGGATGTGAGCTTCGCCGGGATGATGGACGCGGTGCACGCCAGCCAGCACGCCCGCTTCCCCGTGATCGGCACCTCGCTCGATGATGTGCGCGGGATGCTCGATCTGCGCCGCCTCGCCGAGCCCATCGCCCGGGGCGACCTGCGGCCGGAATCGCCGCTGGAGCCCTACCTGGTGGAGGTGGCGCGGGTGCAGGAGAGCGCGTCGCTGGCCGACCTGCTGCCCCTGATCCGCAGCGGCAAACCCCTGCTGATCGTGGTGGATGAGCACGGCGGCACGGAGGGGCTGGTCACCGTGGCCGACCTGACCGGCGAGATCGTCGGCGAGGACGAGAACCCGCTGGAGGCGGCGGAGGACCTGCAGCCCCTGGTGGAGGGGGGCTGGTCGGTGGCCGGCCACCTGGAGATCTTCGAGCTGAACCGCCAGCTCGGCCTGCGGCTGCCGGAGGCCGAGGGCCACCACACCCTGGCGGGGTTCCTGCTGGAGCGCCTGCAGCACATCCCGGCGTCGGGGGAAGGCCTGCGCTGGAAAGGGTTCCGCTTCGAGGTGCTGCTCATGGACGGCCCGCGCATCGAGCGGGTGCGGATCCTGCCGATCCAGGGGGATGGGACCCCGTGAGGGCCGGCGGCCCGCCCCGGCCCCGGGCTTCGGGGCGATCGCCGATAATCACCAAGCCCCTGTGGAACCTGCGCCCATGAACCCTGTCCGCGTCGGGGTCATCGGCATCGGCAACATGGGCTGGCACCACGCGCGCGTGCTCAGCCTGCTGCGGGATGCCGAGCTGGTGGGGGTGGCGGATCCGGCCGCCAGCCGCGGTCAGCTGGCGGTGGAACAGTTCGGCTGCCGCTGGTTCGCCGATTACCGCGAGATGCTCACCGAGGTGGAGGCGGTCTGCATCGCGGTGCCCACCCTGCTGCATCACCGCGTGGGTCTGGACTGCCTGGAGGCCGGCGCCCATGTGCTGATCGAAAAGCCGATCGCCGCCACCCAGGAGGAGGCCGCCGACCTGATCCGGGCGGCGGAGACGGCGGGCCGGCTGCTGCAGGTGGGCCACATCGAGCGTTTCAACCCCGCCTTCCGCGAGCTGCTCAAGGTGGTGGGCGGCGAGGAGATCGTGGTGCTGGAAGCCAGGCGCCACAGCCCCAACCCCGACCGGGCGAACGATGTGTCCGTGGTGCTGGATCTGATGATCCACGACATCGACCTGGTGCTGGAGCTGGCGGCCGCCCCGGTGGTGCGCCTGGCCGCCGCCGGTGGCCGCAGCAGCGAGGGACCGATCGATTACGTGAACGCCACCCTGGCCTTCGCCAATGGCGTGGTGGCCAGCCTGACGGCCAGCAAGATGGCGCACCGCAAGGTGCGGCGGCTGTACACCCACTGCCGCAACAGCCTGATGGAAACCGATTTCCTCAACCACAACCTGCGCATCCACCGCCGCTCCACCGGCTCCTTCAGCGCCGATCACGGCGAGCTGGTGTACCGCAATGATGGCTTCATCGAGGAGGTGAGCACCACCTCGATCGAACCGCTCTACGCCGAGCTGGAACACTTCCTGCGCTGCGTTCGCGGCGAGGAAACACCCGCCGTGGACGGCCTGCAGGCCTCCCGGGCCCTGCAGCTGGCCGACCTGATCGAGCAGTGCGTCGAACAGCCCAACCTCTGCATGGCGCTCGACGCGCCGATCTGAGGGCAGGCCGCCCCGGAGGGCGCCGCCATCAGGCGGCCGTGAGCTGTTGCAGGGCCAGCAGCTGCCAACGCCGGCAATCGGCCGGCGAGGAGCGGTAGAACAACTCCCAGGCATCACCCTTGTGGGCGCCGTAGTCGGCGGCCGGCACGTCGGGATGCAACTGCTGCCAGCCCACCCGCACGGCGTGGCCGATCACCACATCGAGGGCCAGATCGTCATCGAACTGCACCTGGGGGTTGGCGGTCACGAAGGCGATCAGGGTGAGCAGGGTTTCGGTGCAGAGCTGCCGGTACTCGGACGCCTCGATCTTGCCCAGCAGCTGCTCCACCAGCGAGGCGAAGTTGCGTTCGCCCGGTGTTTTCTCACTCAGCAGCGGCGCACTCTCCAGCCGGTTGCGCCGCTCCAGCTTGTCGCCGATCACGATGCCGCGGCAGTGGTGCAGCAGATCCCAGATGCCCGCATGGAAGTTGCGGGGCACGCGCCCCAGGGCGCCCAGGCGCATGCGGTGCTGCAGCCAGCCGCCGCCCTTGGGCAGCTCCTCCAGCGGATCGGGCACCTGCCAGCGCACGCGACCGCGCAGGTGCAGCTGCTCCTTGCGCTGCAACGCGGCCCGGGCATGCTCCACATCCGCCAACACCGCCCGCAGCCGCCGCCGGATCTGGTGGGGCGGCAGGGCGCAGAGGGCCTCGAAGGCCTCGCTCGGGTTGAGATCCGCGGCGGCGGCCAGCTCGCTGGTGAGCAGGAGCAACAGCTGACCCAGCTGCAGGGTGAGGCTGCCGCTGAGCAGATTGGGCTCCAGCCGCGCCAGGCTGTCGATGGCGAGCAGCAACTCCTGCTGCAGCATTCCCTCCCGGGCGTCCTCCCCGCCGTAGCGACGGATCCGGGAGGCGATCGAGAGGCTGCCGAGGGGCTGGCCGATCAGGGCGTCGTTGGTGTAATTGCGGCCCACCACCACCTGCTTCTGGCGCACCAGCAGATCGGTGAGCGCATCCTCCAGGCGGGGATGCACCAGCCCCATGGCACCGGCGGCCCGACGCACCACATTCCAGTCGGCCCGGACCAGGGCGCGGCGATACACCTCCTGCAGCAGGGTGATCAGCTTCACCGGCGGTCCCGGCCGGGGGCCCTGCAGGCGGGCATTCGGACCCAGCCGGCGGCCGAGCAGCTCCAGCAGCTCCGCCTGCTCCTCCAGGGAGCGGCTGTGCCAGAGGCGCTCCGCCAGCTCCGCCACCGGGAACTCCTCCAGCTCCTGCTCCTGCTGGGCGGTGAGCGGCGTGCGGCTGGTGCTCGGCGGCAGCAGGGTCTGCTGGCTGGGCCAGAGGTCGCAGGCGGCCACGGCCTGGTGGGGAAGCTCCACCACACTGGCCTGGCTCACCAGCTCCCGCAGCGGCGCCAGCTGCACCGGCACCCCCTCCAGCTGGCCGCCGAGCAGTTCGCGACCCAGGGCCAGGAAGGCCTCCGGGTCGCGTTGGAAGGCGGCGGCGGCCACCGGCACCATCAGCAGCGGCGCCCCGGCCCCGCGCCAGTGGCGCCGCAGCAACCGCACCTCCGCGGCCACCGTGTCCACCAGCTGCAGGGGATCGTCCGCCAGATAGAAGGTGTCCTCCTCAAGCACCGCCGGCAGGTAGGCCACCAGCTCGTCGCCGAGCCGGTAGAGGCGGGCGGTGGCCATGGTTTCCATCCGCACCGGCGGGTGTCCGGAGAGGCCCAGCCGGGCGTTGGCCCCCACCGTGGCCATGCGCTGGGCCAGCTCGCGGGAGCTGGCGATGCGGGGCGCGCCGTCGCTGGCCGGATGAGCGGGGTCGAGGGGAGCGGCCACGGGCAGGCCGGCCTGGCGCAGGGCGGCGGCGATGCCGGCATCGGCGGGCACCAGGCTCACCAGCACCTCCGCCGCCCCGAGGGGGGCGCCCAGGCGACGCTGACAGGGATCGAGATCCTCCGGCGTGATCAGCCCATGCAGCAGCAGATCGGCGAGCCAGGTGAGGCTCTGGGTCCAGAGCAGCGGCACGTTTTCATTCGGCTGGCGGGGCTGGCTGCCGGGGTTGCGCCGCTCCGCCGCGATCGCCGTCTCACTCACCCGGTAGAGCTCGGGCAGGAGAGCCACACCATCCACCTCCACGCTCAGCTCCTCCAGGCGCCGGCGCCAGCGGCGGGCCTCCTCCCAGCGCTCCTCGCAGCAGGCGGTGATCAGCTCATAGGCGTGAAACAGCGGCCATTCGCACTCGATGTGCTCGAACTCGGCCAGCTCCTCCGGCTCGTAGTGCAGGCGGGAGACGTCTTCCATCACACATTGATGGCCGTCGCGACGGAAGCGCTTGTAGCCGTAGGCGCCACCCAGATCGCCGCGGATCTTGGCGCGGGTGCGCTCCACCAGTGCCGGATCATCCACGGCCCAGGCGGGGTAGCCGATCACCGAGAGGCAGGCGCTGTCGGCCTCCTTGCTGGCCGATTCCCGCGGCAGCAGGGCGGCCAGGGCCCGGCGCAGACGCACGACCGCATCGTGGGGGATCGCCAGGCAGCAGCTGCCATCGCCGTGGGGCCCATACAGGTCCACGCCCTCCAGGGCCTCCAGGGCGGCCTTGACCAGACCGATCGAGCTGGCATTGCGCTCCGGCATGCCGTGGTTGCCCTTATCGCCCCGCTCCCAGATGCCGTAGTCGGCCACCCGATAGGCGCGACACACGTAATACACCAGGTTCTGAACGAAGTCGCGCTCATGGCTGCTCCGCACCACCACCAGGCCGGAGCGGGTGAGCTGGGCCAGTTGCAGCAGAAACAGCCCGGTGGCATCGAGCTGCAGGTGGCCCCAGCCGTCGTCGGCCACCACGGGATCGCCGCTGGCGGTGTCGAACTTGGCGTGGATCGCATCGAGCCGATCGAGGCTGCTCTTGAAGCGCTCCACCTTGGCCGACTGGCGCAGCATGGCGGCGAGCAGGCCACGCATCAGCTGCAGCACCCGCTGCTCCAGCTCGAAGGCCCGGCGGCAGGGCCCCCGCAGGCGACGGTGGGCCAGGGCCAGGCCCCAGACGCACTGGATCGAATACACGCAGTCGCGCACCCAGGCGTCGCCGTAGTTGCCATGCACGGTGTGGGCGGTGCTGGCGGGCAGCAGACCGGTGAGCGGATGCTGACGGCTGAGCACCACCGCGTCGATCTGGCGGTCGAGCTCCTGGAGCAGGGTCCAGGCCTGGGGATCGGCGGCGGGGCGGGGCGCCGGCCGATCGGGGTCGGCTCCGGAGGGGGAGGACACGAAGGGCGCCGGAGCGGTGAAGGCGGGACCCTGGGCCATGGTGCGTTCACCACCGGAGGCAAGACTTTAGATTTTCTCCTGCTGACCCCCCCGGCCATGGCAGCCATCGTGACCGCACCGGTCCGAACCCGCGTGTTAGGAATTCCAGTGAATGTCTGCGCCGACGTGTTCGGGGCGGCGCTCACCCTCCACGGCAGCGGCGGCGGCCAGGTGGTCACCCTCAACGCCGAGATGACGATGGCGGCCCGCGCGGAGCCGGCCCTGGCGGCGGTGATCGAGTCGGCCGAGCTGGTGATCCCCGATGGGGCGGGAGTGGTATGGGCGCTGGGGCGGCAGGGGTTCCGGGTGCGCCGCAGCCCCGGCATCGAACTGGCCCGGCGGTTGCTCCAGCACGGGGCGGAGCGGGGCTGGCGGGTGGCCCTGGTGGGTGGCTCGCCGGAGACGATGGCGCAACTGCGGGAGCGGCTCACGGCGGAGATCCCCGGGCTGCAGATCGCCCTCGCCTGCCACGGATTCCAGAGCGCGGAGGCCTGGCCGGGCCTCGAGCGACGGCTCCTCGAATTGCGACCCGATCTGGTGCTGGTGGCCCTGGGGGTGCCGCGCCAGGAAACCTGGATCCACCGTCTCGGGCCCCGCAGCGGGCTCTGGATGGGGGTGGGCGGCAGCTTCGATGTCTGGGCGGGGGTGAAGAAGCGGGCACCGGCCTGGATGGGCGCGCTTCAGATCGAGTGGCTGTACCGGCTGGTGCAGGAACCGCACCGCTGGCGCCGCATGCTCGCCCTGCCCCGCTTCGCCTGGGCCGTGCTGCGTGGCGGCTGAGCCGTGCTGCGTGGGGTCTGAGCGGGCCTGGCCGTCAGCGGAATCCCACTGAGGCCTGCCACACGAAGGCCAGCAGCAGGAAGAAGAGGGGGATGATCGGCAGGATGTCCACCAGGGGGCCGAAGGCCTGGTACGCCTCAGGCAGCTGGGCGAGGGGGGCGTGGAGGGGGAGTCCGGCCAGCAGCGAGAGAGCCATGAGCAACAGGGTGAGCGGCGGGGAAGGGAGCGTCGAAGCCCGGGCAGGCCTTCCAGGAGCAGGAAGCTACCACGTGTGGGCAGCCTCGGACGCCGGCTCCCACGGAGCGAAATCCTCTGAAAAACAACCCTCCCCGATCGCCTGGGCCATGGCCGTGCTGAAGCGCAGCAGGGTCGTGAGGTTGTGGAGGCTCAGCAAGGTGCGGCCCAGCATCTCCTCGGCCCGCACCAGGTGGTGGAGGTAGGCGCGGCTGTGGAGCCGGCAGGCCAGGCAGGGGCAGCCGGGATCCAGGGGGGTGTGGTCGTGGCGGAAGCGGGCGTTGCGCAGGTTCCAGCGCTCGCCGGCCACCAGGGCCGTGCCGTGGCGGCCCAGGCGGGTGGGCAGCACACAGTCGAACAGGTCGAAGCCCTGGGCCACCGCCACCGCCATCTCCCGGAAGCTGCCCACCCCCATCAGGTAGCGCGGCCGATCCTCCGGCAGCAGGGGGCCCAGCAGCCGCACGATGCGGTGCATCTCCTCCGGCGGCTCGCCCACGCTCACGCCACCCACCGCGATGCCGGGCAGATCCAGCGAGGCCACCCGCCGCGCCGACTCCACACGCAGATGGGGGTAACAGCCCCCCTGCACGATGCCGAACAACGCCTGCTGCGGCCGCTGGTGGGCCGCCAGGCAGCGCTCCAGCCAGGTGTGGGTGCGGCGGCAGGCGTCGGCCACCGCAGCCTCGCTGGCCGGATAGGGCGGGCACTGGTCGAAGGCCATCGCCACATCCGCCCCGAGGGCCATCTGGATGGCCATCGAACCCTCCGGGGTGAGGGTGATGGCCCGACCGTCCCGGGGCGAGCGGAAGCGCACCCCCTCGTCGTCGATGCGGTTGATGTCCGCCAGGCTGAACACCTGGAAGCCGCCCGAATCCGTGAGCAGCGGCCCCTCCCAGCCCATGAAGCGATGCAGGCCGCCCGCTTCGGCCACCACCGCCTCGCCGGGCTGCAGGTGCAGATGAAAGGTGTTGGCCAGCACCATGCGCGCCCCGGTCTCGGCCAGCTGGGGCACCGTGATCCCCTTCACCGTGGCCGCGGTGCCGACGGGCATGAAGCGCGGCGTGGTCACCGGACCGTGGGGCGTCTCCAGGCAGCCGCAGCGGGCGCGGGTGCGCGGACAACGCTGGTGGATCCGGAAGGCAGAGTTGGGGGCGATCGCCGCGTGCCGTCACTGGCCCGACGCTAGCCGCCGCCCCCATGCGCCCTCCGCCCACCCCCTCCTGGCTGCGGGATCTGAGCGGCGCCTGGATCTTTTATTCGGTGCTGCCCGCCTGGCCGGGGATCCAGCCCCGCTTCGTGCGCATCGCCCGCTTCGCCCCCTGGATCGGCGCCGTGCTCGGCGGCCTGCAGGCCCTGCTCTGGGCGGTGCTGGAGGGTCGGGTGCCGCCCCTGGCCCAGGTGGCGCTGCTGCTGGCCCTGGCGCTCTGGCTCACCGGCGGCCTGCACATGGACGGCGCCATGGACACCGCCGATGGGCTGGCCGCCGGTGAGCGGCTGCTGGAGGCGATGGACGACAGCCGGGTGGGCGCCAGCGGCGCCCAGGCCCTGGCCCAGTTGCTGCTGCTGCGCGGGGCGGCGCTGGCCTGCCTGGGGCCCGCTGCCCCCCTGGCGCTGCTCTGGGCGGCGGTGTGGGGGCGGGTGGCCCCCCTGGCGGCGATGGCCCATTTCCCCTATCTGCGCCCGGGGGGCACGGCCGCGTTCCACCGCCTCCACTGGGCCGGGCTGGCGGTAGAGCTGCGGCCCAGCCTGCTGCTGCTGCTCCTGCTCACCCCGCCCACCCTCGCCCTGGCCCCGGCGAGCGCCCTGCCCCTGGGCCTGCTGGGCGGGGTTCTGCCGGCACTGGTGGTGCCGCGCCGGCTCGGACGGCGGCTGGGGGGACACAGCGGCGACAGCTACGGCGCCTGTGTGGAATGGAGTGAAACCCTGGCCCTGCTCCTCAGCGCCCTGGTGGTGACGCTGGCAGGCTGAGGCGGAAGGCATTGCCCCGCGCCGGCAGGTCTGCCGCCACCAGCGATGGCGACTCCAGCAGCTCCAGGCTGCCCCCCAGCGCGCGAGCGAGATCCCGGGCCAGCGCCAGGCCCAGACCCGTGCCCGGGCGCTGGCGACCGCTGCGGCCGCGCACCCCCCGCTCGAAGATCGCCTGCCGCTCCTCCGCCTCGATCGGCGGACCGCCATCCCAGACCGTGAGCTCCAGCCGCCCGTCGGCCTCCCGCCCGTGCAGGCCCACCGCCACACCCTGGGGGCTGTAGCGGAAGGCGTTCTCGAGCAGGTTGGCCAGGATTTCGGCCACCGAGCCGCTGTCGCCGCGCCAGTCGGGCAGCAGCGCCGGGGCCTGCCAGGCGCGACCCTGCAGGCTGGCGGTGGCGGCCGCCCTCTGGAGCAACGGCTCCAGCAGATCGGCCAGGGGCACCCCCTCCGGCCCGCTCAGCAGCGGAGGCAACAGCAGGGGTTGGGGGGCGGCGGCGGGAGCGAGCAGGGCCTCGGGACTGGACAGGGTGCTGAGGGCATCCACATAGCGATTGAGCTGCCGTTCCTCGGCCAGCAGACCCTCCACCAGGGAGCGGTTGTCGCTGTCCTGATCGAGGCGGCGCAGGAGCAGCTGGCCGAAGGTGCGCAGGGCGGTGAGGGGATTGCGCAACTGGTGCACCAGCACCCGCAGCCGCTCGTCCTGAAAGCTGAGCTGCTGCTCCAACCGCCGTTGCTCCAGGTCGAGGGCCAGGGCTTCGGTGAGGCAGAGGGCCACGGCCTGGAGGCGCTGCCCGAGGGGATCGGGCCAGGTCGCCCCCTCGCTTTCCACCTGCAGGGCCCCGAGCAGCATCTGCTGGTGGCGCAGCGGCAGCCAGCGGCGGTCCTCCGCCGGCACCCGCAGCCGGCTGGCGCCATCCACCGCCGGCAGGGCCCGCGCGGAGACGGGCCAGTGGCCCACGGGCACCAAACTGGGCTGCCCCTCTGGCCCCTGGTGGGCGACGTAGACCACCAGGGAGCGCACGGCCGGGCAGTCGACGAATTGGGCGAGCTGGTGCTGCAGCAAGCTCAGAAACCG
>JBIKTO010000300.1:0-4120 GCA_044348065.1 Cyanobium sp. | reverse complement strand
GGACCTTGGCGTGGCGGTGGCGCCAGAAGCCCTCTGGCGCCACCGCGGCACCCTGGTGAGCGGTGGGCTCCCCACCTGGCGGGGCTGAGGCGGAGCCGGAGCGATCGTCCCCATCCGGGGGGATCGCTCCGGCTCCAGCGGGCATCATCGTGGCGGACTCCGCTCTGGAGTTCGCCATGGCCCACGGCACCCCCTCGACCCGAGTTGATGCCAGCACGCAGCCAGAGCGCGGCAACAAGGAATGGGATGTGTTCAGCCAGCTGCAGCGGACGCGCCAATGGGAAGCCGATGGCATTCAGTTACGCAGACCCGTGAACATTCAGGCCCGGGCTGAGGCGGAGACAGCGCCTCAATAGAGCGCTTCCTCAGCGTGGGTTTCGATCGTGCAATCCGAACTGGGCATGGCCACGCAGGTGAGCACGAAGCCGGCGGCGATCTGGGACAGGAGGATGGGCAGAGAAACGACCGGGGCCAGTCCCCATTCGGGGTGATTGCCCCCGATGGGGGGCGCGGAGGGCGGGTTCACGGTGCTGCCATCCGGCATCATCCTGGGAGAGGAAGGAAGAGGATCGCTGTCTCCAGCTCAAAGCAGCGAGACAGCGACCTCGGTGGATGGCGACTCCCGAGCACGTCCCTGGAGAGCGCCTGCATAGGTTGATGGTCACGCTCCACCGGGCTCAAGTCCCCATCTGGGGGTAACGGAGTGACTGGAGCGATCAGGGCCAGGGGATGAAGCTGACCGGTTCGTACTTGGCGAAGGCAACGCGCCAGCCTCTCATGGCCAAAGTGTCGAGACCGGCCAACAAGGCCGCTGTGTCACCATCGAGAATCCAGTCGGCTTTGAGTCGCGGCAGTTGTTCGGTCATCCTGTCGAGCGGCATCTCCACCAGAAGCAGGCTGGCATCCCCGGCAGCCCTTTGCAGAGGGCCCTCCTCACTGCGCTGCCACAGGCGAAGCAACAGCTCCAGCGCCAGGCCGCGGCCCGTTTCGCCTGGATCACCGGCCTCAGCTGCCGCTGCGGACAGGGATTTGCCTGTGAGAGGGAGGGCACGTCGACCAGCGAACTCGACCAGAGCCAGCGCGACGAGATAAGGGGATTCAGCCATGGATGCGACCGCCGGAAAAGCACAGGCACCATGATGCATGAGCGCCGGCAGCATGCAGCGGTCGGAGCAACTGCCAATGTCCCCAGATGGGGGTAGGAGGGGATGACCCTCAAGATCTATGATCAATCAGGTTCTTTTGTTCCTAACCCGGGGTTGCTCCATGGCGTCGATTGCCGATCAGATGCAGATCTATCGCTCAGCACTTGCGGATGCGCAAACCAAAGGGGAACAAGCCACGGCTCGCAAGATTGAGGAACAGATCAGCGAACTGGTGGCCTATCAGCAACGCCACCCTGAGGAGGTGGATGCCCCATCCCCATTTGAAGTGTTTTGCGATCTCAACCCTTCCAACGTCAACTGTCGCGTGTACGACGACTGACCAAGCTCCCAGGAGCATGGAGCTCACGGCCTTCTGGGTATAACGGAGAGGGGCCGTCCTGGAGAGGTTCTGGCGGCGAAGGATCGAGTCATGCTGCGATGTTTCTGCAGAGCCTTCGCTGGATATCCCGTAGGGCGGGTGCAGGAGGCGACCGGCCTGCGGTGCCGGAGGGCCAGCCGCTGATCGGGTGACGGGACGGTGAACGAGCAGCACTCGACGGAAGGCAGCAAAAGTGACGCCATCCGACAAAAACCTGACAAATCGGACCAGTCCCCTCAGAGTGCATCCACTTCAGAAGCCGCCCAGGAGCATGGCCAGACCCAAGACCGTCAGCGGGCCCTGCGGCTGGCCGCGATCGCACAGGCTCTGGCTCGCCCTCGGGATGCTGGCCCTCTGGAGCCCAGCCCTTCAGGCCCGGCCGACCTCCAGCAGCAGCACCACGGTGAACACCCCATCGCTGGGGTCGCTGGAGTTGGTCAACGGCTACCCCACGGCCGCCACCGCCGCGAAGCTCTACGACACACTCGATCTGCAGCGGGCCAGCCAGGCCTACCTCTGGGCCCTGCCGGCGGTGGGCTTCAAGGCGCTCTACGACGCCCAGGCGAAAACCATGGGCGTGCGCAACGGTGATGTGCTGCTGTACCGCACGCTCCAGGACAAGGCGGGGATGCTCACCCCCAACATCACCACCCTCTATGCCTTCAGCTTCTGGGATCTGGCCAGGCAGGGACCGCTGGTGGTGGAGGTGCCGGCCGGGCTCACCGCCGGCGGCGTGCTGGACATCTGGCAGCAGCCGATCACCGACATGGGCCAGACCGGGCCCGACAAGGGCGCCGGCGGCCGATACCTGATCCTTCCCCCCGGCGGACCGGAGCCGGTGGCGCCGGGCTACCGCATCTTCCGCTCCCCCAGCAACCAGGTGTGGTTCGGCACCCGGGGCCTGGCGCCCGACAAGGCCGTGGCCGAAGCCACCGTGCGCCAGCACCGCCTTTACGGCTGGAACCAGCGGGCCAACCCACCGGCCTCCCGCTACGAGGAGGTGGGAGGCCGGCCCTGGCAATCGGCCCAGCCCGCCGATCTCTCCTACTGGCGCCTGCTCAGCGATCTCTACGCCAACGAGCCGGTGGCGCCGCGGGATCGGATGATGTTTGGCCTGCTGGCGCCGCTGGGCATCAGCCCAGGCCAGCCCTTCCAGCCGGATGCCCGCCAGGCGCGCATCCTTGGCGAAGCGGCCCAGCTGGGCGATCTGATGGCCCGCACCATCGCCTACGACAAGCGCACCCCCGGCGCCACGGTGTATCCCGGCAAGCACTGGGAGTACGCCGTGCTGTTTGACCTGGATCAGGAATCGCCCGACCAACGGCGGGTGCAGTTCGATGAGCGCAGCTCCTGGTTCTACGAGGCGATCGGCATGTCGGTGGGGATGCAGGGCCGGGTGCTGGGCTTCGGTCAGGTGTATCTGGAGGCCTCCAAGGATGCTCGGGGCCAGTGGCTGGACGGCAGCAAGACTTACCGCCTGCGGGTGCCGGCAGGCGCGCCGGTGAAGCAGTTCTGGTCGATCACCCTGTACGACAACCTCAGCCGCGGGCCCCTGCTCACCGGCCAGGGCGCCGCCGATCTCAGCTCCCGCAAGCCCGACCTGGTGAGCAACGCCGATGGCTCGGTGGATGTCACGTTCGCTCCGGTGAAGCCGGCGGGCGCCAGCAACTGGATCCAGACGATTCCGGGCCAGGGCTGGTTCGCCTACTTCCGCTTCTACGGCCCCACCGAGCCCTACTTCAGCAAGGCCTGGCAGCTCAACGACATTGAGCCCCTGTAGATCGGGGGGCGGGCCTCCTCCTTCTCCGCTGCCGCCGGTTGCCCCAGTGAAGGGTTGCAACCGCAAATCATCAACGCCACTTCAGCGGTGCAGGCAGAGGTCCGCTGCGTCTTCACCTCACACGATTACGCATCCATTCCTGCATTTCAGCGTACCTCTTGGCGGCGGCCTCCTTTTGCTGCTGCCAGTCCTGATTGTCGCTTAGATTTTGCCCCGTAGACCTTTGGCCTGCCTGCACCGCTGCTCCCTGCGGCTGGCGTGGGGCGGGGGCAGGAGTTGTCCGCCTGCTTGGTCGATCTCGCTTGGCGGCATCTGGGTCAGAGAGAAAGCGATCAACAGTGAAGGGTGCCGAAGCTGATGCAGGCACAAGCGAGCGAGGATAAACAGTTACAAGTTGTTGGCGGTCGTCATAGCGATAAGCGAGAGCTGGATTTGGAGTTGGTCGCGCTACTGCAGCGCGGTCATTGCTCTCGTAAGCCGCAATCGCCGCCTCAATGTTCGTCTTACGCTCCGTTTCTCCAGGATGAGAGTCCGTTGTCTGGGCGACGGGGCGGTCATGACCGCGATGAAGCAAGGCGACCATGTCCAGGCAACCTTTGGGATCAATGGCGGCATTGGCCAGATAGGCTACCGCCATCTGGTCGGCTTCGTATTCATGCTGACGGGACAAGCCGCCAGTCCTGGCATTAACTTCTCCCAGGTAGACACGTACATCTTTCATGGTTCTCTGCACCATCCTTCCGGACAACCCCTCAAGCCCCGCCAGGGCTTGATCAATCTGGGGAGCCGCTTGCTGAGCTGACTGCATGATCTGAT
>JBIKTO010000299.1:0-4121 GCA_044348065.1 Cyanobium sp. | reverse complement strand
CAATCGTGGATTGCCCTGATCGAAGCCAGTTTATCGGCTCTCGATCGCTGAAACAAGCTGCGCCGCAGTCGATCTGGCTTTTTCAGGAGTCCCTATGTGGCCTTCACCGCCACGCCCAAGGCCAAGACCCTGGAGCTGTTCGGCCGCCGCCCCGATCCCCTGGCCCCGGCCGGCCCCGGCAACCTGCCGGAGCCGTTCCATGTGTATTCCATGCGCCAGGCGATCGAGGAGGGTTTCATCCTCGATGTGCTGCAGAACTACACCTCCTACAAACTCGCCTTCCAGCTCGCCCAGCAAGGCCAGACCCTCTCCAGTGAGGAGGTGGAACGCAACGCGGCCCTCAAGAAGCTGATGGGCTGGGTGAAACTTCACCCCCACAACATCGCCCAGAAGGTGCAGATCGTGGTCGAGCACTTCCGCCGCCACGTCTGGCCGCTGCTGGATGGCAAGGCCAAGGCGATGGTGGTGGTGGGCTCCCGCAAGGAGGCGGTGCGCTGGAAGCTGGAGATCGACAAGTACATCGCCGCCAAGGGCTATCCACTCGGCACGCAGGCGGCCTTCAGCGGTGAGGTGAGCGATCCGGAGAGTGGCCCCGAGGCCTTCAGCGAACGCAGCGATGCCCTCAACCCCGGCCTCAAAACAGACATCCGGGAGGCGTTCAAGGGGAGCGACTATTAGATCCTGCTGGTGGCCAACAAATTCCAGACCGGCTTCGATCAGCCCCTGCTCTGCGGCATGTATGTGGACCGCCGCCTCGATGGCATCCAGGCCGTGCAGACCCTCTCGCGCCTGAACCGCTGCCATCCGGGCAAAGACACCACCTATGTGGTGGATTTCGTCAATGACCCCAACGACATCCTGGCCGCCTTCAAGACCTACTACGCCACCGCAGAACTGGCCGAGGCCACTACGACGAGTACGAGATCGACCGGGTGGTGAAGGTGCTGCTGGATGAGCGCCACAGCGACAAGGTGCGACAGAGCCAGCTGATGGCCGCGATCGAGCCCGTCGCCCAGCGACTGATGACGCTCCACAAGCAAGCCAGGCTGGCCTATCGCCAGGCAGAAGAGAGCAACGATCAGGACGCCCTGAACAATGCCAAAGAGGAACTTCAGGCCCTTACCCTGTTCCGCAGCGACCTGGGCACCTATGTCCGCTTCTACACCTTCCTCTCGCAGATCTTTGATTACAACAACACTGGCCTGGAGAAACGGGCCATGTTCTACAAGGTCCTGCTTCCCCTGCTCGAATTCGAGCGCGAGATCAACACGGTGGATCTCTCCAAGGTGGTGCTCACCCACCACCATCTCCGTGATCTCGGCTTCCAGAAACTTGACCTCCAGCAGGGGAAGAGCATCCCCATCCCCGGCCTGGGCCCGGGCGATGGAGGGGTGCAAGAGAAGGAGAAAGCTGACTTGGCGGAGATCATTGCCAAGCTCAACGAGATCTTTGGTGTCGGGCTGCCAGAGGATCAGATCAACTTCGCCTGCGTCATCCTCCCCAATCAACTCCGCCAATCCAAGATCCTGCGCCAGCAGGCAGCCGCCAACAGCAAGCAGCAGTTCGGCAGCTCACCTGATTTCGACCGTGAATTGATCGATGCGATCATTGCTGCCCTCGACACCCACCAGGCGATGAGCAGCCAGGCCCTCAACTCCGAAAGAGCCCGCGACGGCCTCAAGGACCTGCTGCTGAACCTCACCAACCTCTACGAGGATCTGCGCGATGCCGCCTGATCCGCTCACCCTCGCCGCCCGCCTCGGCCTGCTGTGCTGACACCCGCTGCCACCCCTCAGCCCGGAGCCTGAGGACTGATTCGCAGCTCGGGGTAGCCGGTGGCTGGATCCAGCTCCGCGGTGGTGCGCACCAGTGAGCCCACGCAGAGGTGGCCGCCGATCACAGCGCCGCTGCGGTCGGCGATGGCGATGTGCAGGTGGACGCCATCGGGCGACAGGGTGCCGGAGAGGCTAAGGATCTCCAGATCGCCGTGGATTGCCATTTCCTCGGTCGCCCCCGCCAAGCGCAACTGGGCCACCGACAGGCTCCCCATCGCGCTGATCACACAACCGGCCTGCTCCTGCTGTTCCGCGATCCAGGCCTCCATCACCCGGCGCAGGTCGGCGCCCGGCTGCAGCCGCAGTGGTACCACCTTCATGGGGGTGGGCCCTCCACCAGGCCCTGGACCATCACCAGGGCGTCCACATAACCCAGCCGTTTGTGGAGGAATGCCCCCGGCAGGGTGCCGACCACCTGAAAGCCGTTGCGCTGCCAGCAGCGGATGCCGGCGCAGTTGGTGCTCACGACCAGGTTGAACTGCATCGCCCGGAACCCCAGCCGCCTGGCCGCCTGCAGGGAGTGCTGGCAGAGACGGCTGCCGATCCCCCGCCGGCGGCAGTGCTCGGCCACCACATAGCCCGCGTTGGCCACATGGGCGCCGAGGGCCAGGGAATTGGGCCGCAGGTAATACGTGCCCACCACGGCCCCGGCCGCATCCACAGCCACCATCACCGCCTGGCTCTGCTCCACCCAGGCCAGCTGGGCCTCGGCCTCGCTGATGGCCGGGTCGTGCGGGAAGGTTTCGCCGCTGCGGAACACCGGCTTCAGCAGGGTCCACACCGCCGGCCAGTCGGAAGCCTCAAAGGGGCGGATCTGCAGGGGCATGGTGGGCGCGTCCAGGGCAGAGGGATCCAGGGAATCGCGATCCTCGTCCCCAAGCGGATGAACCATCCCAGCTGCCTGTTCAGTGCATCAGCAATCCGATCGGCCCCAGCGCCACCACCCCGCCGGCGAGGGCAAGCAACAGCGCCACACAACGGGTCCAGGCGACCGGCAGGCGCCGCAGCAGCAGGAAGCTGCCGCCGCTCACCAGCACCGAAGCCGCGAAGGCCCCCAGCCACCACAGGGTGGCGGAACCATCAGCCGGCCCCTTCAGGCCATGGAGCATGGCGTGCGCTGCAACAGCTGCCGCCATCCGGCCTGCGCAGGCGCCCAGCTGGGGCTCCGCTTGACGTGCAGGCTGCGCAGCACCAGCACCGCCCCGATCACGCCCCCCAGAGGCCGACGGCCACCATCGCCACCACGTGATCGAAGCCGCTGATCCGATGCAGGAACCCCGCCACGAAGCCACCGCCGGGATGGGCATCGGCATGGGCCCAGGCGACAGCCGGCGACAGGGCGAGAGCCAGGGCCCCAGCGGCTGTGGACAGAACGGTTGACTTCCAGTGGAGCCGCGCCATCAGACGCCAAACAGGGGATTCCACCCTGGATCGGCTGCCCAGGTCCAACGACGACTCAGCGCAGGTGTGTGGTGCAAGGCATCAAGGAGAACCATCGCGCTGGCCAGACTTTGGTGTTTATTCAATGACCATTGTCTCCAGTACACGCAGCTTGGTGGAGACATGGGGGATCATTCGAGCCATTGCGCCGTACTGGCGCTCCTGAGACTCCGTTTCGTGCTTCCTGTGCGTTCCTCGCTTCTCGTTCTCGGCCTTGCGGCTCCCATGACTTCACAGGCTGCCAGCCTCGACATGGCGGGTGTGAGCCGATACTCCAGCCAGGAGCAAGTCACCAGCATCTCCCAGTTCTCGGACGTGCGTCCGACCGACTGGGCCTACCAGGCACTGAGCAACCTGATCGAGCGCTACGGCTGCGTGGCCGGCTACCCGGACGGCACCTACCGCGGTGGCAAGGCGATGACCCGCTACGAGGCCGCCGCTCTGCTGAACGCCTGCCTCGATCGCATCAGCGAGATAACCGATGAGCTCAAGCGGCTGATGAAGGAGTTCGAGAAGGAACTCGCCGTGCTGCGCGGACGCGTGGATGGACTCGAGGCCAAGGTGGGTGAGCTGGATGCCACCCGGTTCTCCACCACCACCAAGCTGAGCGGACAAGCGACGTTTGTGGTGGGAGCCAATGCCTTCTCGGGTTCGGCTGTCAACACGGCGGCGAACACGGTCAATCGAGCACCGAATGAATTCACCGGTCGCCCGCGAACGCCCGTACCTCTGCCCAATGCCACAACCTTCAACTACGACCTGCAGCTGACCTTCGACACCAGCTTCAACGGCAAGGATCTGTTGCGCACCAATCTGCGGGCTGGCAATTTCGGCCGCAGCGTGTTT
>JBIKTO010000298.1:0-4124 GCA_044348065.1 Cyanobium sp. | reverse complement strand
CGCAAGGTCCGGGCAACGGCAGCTCGGCAGCTCGGTCAGCTCACCTCGTCTGCCAATGCGCGCGGCTTTTTCCTGACGGAGAGCCTGCAGATTGAAGGCGCGATGAAGCTCAATGGTCAACCGCTGACCGTCGACGCGATCCGTCGGTTTCTTGGAACGCCAACCGCCCAGGCGCTCGTCGCTGCATCCGTTGACGACAACCTCGAGTTTGTGCGCTATCTCGTCGATCCGCGCAAAGCCGAAGGGCTACGCCAGACGTTGACGCTCGCCGTCCAGGGGGAATCGCGTCTGCGGCGGCTCGAGTTCCGCAACGGCGTGCTCGTGCTCACCTGGGCAGACGTTGCAGCCCCGGCGCACATCGCGATCACACGTGAGGAGCTCGCCTCCTTCGTGCTCGGCACACGCAAGCCGGTGGCCCCGGACGCACTGAGCCAACTCGACCGTGTTCTAGATCGCAGCCACCTGATGCCCACCGGCGCGGTGGAGTCCGTGATGAAGGGAATGAAGGCCGTCAACAACACGGAGCAATAGGGCTCCGTTGCGGTGGCATGCCCGACGAGGATCGAAAGTGCTTTAACTGCTCGGACGCCGCAGGGCACCCGAGATACCGGTGCCGTCCACCAGGCTGGCCAGGAGCCCACATATCCAACGCCAAGGACACACCACAAATGCAATCTCGCGCAGTTTCACCCGAGCTCCAGTCCATCTCCGACCGCGCCTACCTGTATGCCTACGGCATCGATGAAGCCTACAAGCATCTCCACAAAACACTGGTAGAGCCGGATTGCCCGGCCAATCGTTTTCAGATCATCCACCATCTCGCCGACGACAAATACACGGCGCACGTAAGCATCAATAACGACACCCTGCACCTAATGGGATGGCTGGATGTGGCCGCTGAGCCGGTGATCGTGTCGGTGCCCGATCATGATGACGGTCGCTACTGGGTGCTCCACACCATGGACATGGGGCACTACACAACAACCATGGAGGGTAAACGGACACGCGGTACCAAAGGGGGGGCGCTTCATGTTTGCGAACCAGCACTGGCAAGGCGAAGTCCCGGACGGCATTGCTGAAGTCGTCCGTGTGGAGAGCAACTTCATCAAGTTGATGGGTCGGGTGATGGCGACCGGTATCGAGGACGAGAAAAAGGCGCTGACCTATGTGGATGACTGGAATATCCGAACCTTAAGCGAATTCCTCGGATGCAACGGACCGAAGCCAAAGGTCCGCAATTTTGTGCCCGCCTCGGGAAACTCTTGGCTGGAGCGGGTGAACTTTGTGTTGGCGGACAGCACCATGGCGACCGCAGATGCTCATTGGCTAGCGGGGCTGGAGGCGTCCGGCATCGGTGCCGGGAAAGTCGACTTCACCCCAGAGCAGTTGGCCGCAGCGGCAATCAGCGAACAGCATGTGATCGCAAAGCTCAAGGAAGTTCTTCCGACACTCACCAACGCCAGTGACGCCCTGGGCACACGCGAACGACTTGGAACTGCCGACCGCATTCCGTTCCAGGTGGCTACGTATATCGGGCAGTGGGGGGCTCCGCCTGTCGAGGCTTCCTACATTCAGATGATCAAAGACCAGAACGGCGACATCCTGAATGGGGCTAACGATTACTCCATCACCTTCGTTCCGCCCAAGGTCTCCCAGTTCTGGTCGGTAACGGCTTACGGTTCGAAAACCAAGTTGATGATCGCCAATTCCCTCAACTGCCACAGCCGGGGCGACCGTCATGTGAAACTGAATGCCGATGGCAGCGTCACGCTCCGCCTCAGCCATGACACCAAGGGCAAGAAGGATGACACCAACTTCCTGCCGGTCCCAAGCGAAGACTTCTACCTCTTGCTACGTATGTATGGGGGTGATGAAGACGTGCAGACGGGCAAGTTTCCCGTTCCGGTAGTACAGAGAGTGATGCCATAGTCCTTCGCCGAGCCGACTAGCCCCTTTCAGGGCTTCGGAAGATGGCCATCGGCTCCATGGAGGCAACATTTACTCCTGAGACGATCCTCCAGCTGGAGCTGATCTTGGGTGTGGTGCTGTTCGTGATTGCCAGCGGCCTGCGGGCGCCCCTCGAGCAGCTGCTGCCCCAGTCCCAGCGCCGCTCAGCTCTGCCCTGACTGCGGCCATCTGTTCCTGGCCGAGGAACGCGATGAGCAGCGCCGCGGGCTCCAGCAGCTGGAGGGCGAGCTGGTTGAAATCACGGGCGCCGCCCGCCACCGGCCCAAACCCAACCAGCAGCAGCGGCCCCGGCGCACGCACCCGGCAGCAGGCTGCCGCACCTTCGAGGACCTGCTGCAGAGGGAGCAGGAACGTGGCTACAAGCCGGGCTGGGCGAGGCATGTCTGGGCTGCTCGGCAGCGCAGCGCTTAGTCGGTGTGCAGGCGAGCAGCGGCCAGAGGCCTTAGCGTTGACAGCAGTGCTGTCAGTGCAAGCAGGAGTCGCCCATGGCCACCCTCACCATCCGCAACCTCGACGAGCGCACGAAGACCCAGCTGCGCATCCAAGCGGCCCGCCATGGACGGTCCATGGAGGAGGAAGCACGCACGATCCTCCGCTCCGCCATCGAAGCCCGGCAGCCCGTCGCTGGTGGCAAGGGCCTGGGCAGTCGCATCCATGAGCACTTCGCCCAGCTCGGTGGCGTGGAGCTGGAGCTGCCCGAGCGCTCCTCCCTACCAACACCAGCCGAATTCGGCAGCGACGCGGAGCTTGCGCGCTGAGAACACCACGTTCAGCAAGGGGAGGGTTGGCTGTGATCTTGCTCGACACCAATGTGATCTCGGAGCTGATGCGTCCGCAGCCAGAGCCACGGGTGCTGGCCTGGGCCGATGGCCTCGATCCAGAGGCGGTGGCGATCACGGCGATGAACGAGGCAGAAATCCTGCATGGCCTGGCCCGGCTGCCGGATGGCCGCCGTAAGCAGCAACTGCAGCAGAGCTGGGATGCGCTGGCGACCGAGCTGTTCGCGGGCCGGATTTGGCCCTTCACAAGCGAGGCCGCCCACTGGTATGGCGAACTGCTGCGGCGACGCGAACGACTGGCCCGGCCGATGGCCACAGCGGATGCGGTGATCGCGGCCACGGCGCTGGCCCATGGAGTTCCCCTGGCCACCAGAGACACGGCCGACTTCGCGGAGATCGGCCTGGAGTTGATCAATCCCTGGGACGTGCCCTGACCCGCCCTGGCTTTTGCGCCTACAGCCGGATGGTCTGGATGGTTTCCACCGCGCTGGAGCTCTGCTCGGGCAGGGAATTCTTCAGAGCCTGGAGCTGGGGCAAGAGGTCGCGTACCGCCCGGCGCGGCACCAGCTCAGCAATGGCCTTGCCGCGGCGGGTGATCACCACCGACTGACCGGCTTCCACCGCGTCCAGCAGGCTCGAGAGCTTGGCCTTGGCTTCTGCTGCCGTCACCTCAAGCATGGCCACAGACCATCTGGATCCCCACGTCTAGGTGTTCGTCTGGTCGGGGCAGAGCCAGCACAGTTCTCAACGTGCCATACGCTTTGAACGGTGCAGCAGAGGTGCCATGAACACCATCTCAGCGCAAACGGCTGGCGAGCGGCTCGACGCACTGATCAATGAGGTGGTCGCGTCCGGCGAGCCGGTGCTGATCACGGGGATGGACAGCAAAGCCGTGCTGATTTCTGAAGAGGTGTGGCGCGGCATCCAGGCAACCCTCGATCTGGTCTCGATCCCCGGCATGCACGCCTCGATCCGGGATGGCATGGGCACCGCGCACCATGAGCTGAGCAGCGAGCCGCTCTGGTGAGCTGCTTAGCCGTGGCCTGAGGCTGCCAGGGAGCGCTCCAAGGACTCTTGCGCAAAGGCGTTGAGGCTCTTGTGGCTGGCTTGGGCACGCAGGGCCAGTTGCTCATGCAGCTGCGGTGAAATGCGCAGGTTGAACTTGCCCGAGTACTGCCGGCGCGGCTCAATCCCCTTCTCGCGGCAGACCTCCAGGAAGACATCCAACGACTTGCGGAATTCCCGGCGCAGCTCCTCGGGGCTGGAGCCGTAGAAGTCAGCACCGCCGGTGAGGCCGAGGATCTCGCCGCGGAACAGGTCGGTGTCTTCGTCGTAGTCGATGCGGGCATGGAACCCTTCGAGGGTCATCAGGCTCAT
>JBIKTO010000297.1:0-4134 GCA_044348065.1 Cyanobium sp. | reverse complement strand
GACCAGCTCGGGGCGGAGGCGGCGGCTGACTGGCTGCGACGCCTGCGCCTCGATGGCGAACGCCTCGTGCCGGAGGAGCACCAGGCCCACAGCGACAAGGTGGATGGGGCGGTGTCGGTGGTGACCATCCACCGCAGCAAGGGTCTGGAGTACCCGGTGGTGATCTGCCCCAGCCTGTGGAGCGCGGGCAGCTCCTCCCGCTCCCGCGGCCGGGATCGGGGCGGCTGCCGCTGGCACCCCCCCGGCGCCGAGGCCCCCCGGCTCGATCTCCACCTGAACGATCAATGGGGGCTGGGCCATCAGGCGCGCCAGGAGCAGCGGCAGGCGGAGGCGGCGGAGCGGGAGCGCCTGGCCTATGTGGCGGCGACCCGCGCCCGCGACCTGCTGGTGCTCGCCTGGGGACCGGCCAGCGGCCAGCAGGGGGGTCCCCTGTTCCCCTGGCTGTTCGCCGATGAGCCCCTGCCCGACCTTGAGGACGAGACGGTGGCGCAGCTGCCGCAGGAGCACTGGCGCGCCCGCCTGCTGGAGCAGATCGCCGAGCGCGAGCTGCCGATCCGCCTGTGCGATCCGCCGCCGCCGGAGGGTCCCCCCTGGCGTCCGCCCGCCGGCGGCGATGGCGGCCCGCTCGCCTGCGGCCCCGTGCCGCACCCGCAGGCGATCGATCGCCTCTGGGGGCGCAGCAGCTACAGCAGCTGGACCCAGGCGGCCCACGTCGGCGACGGCGGCGCGGCGGCGGTCCTGCCGGACGAAGGGCGCGACACCCTCGATCCAGAGGCGGACCTGGAGGTGGCGATCGACGCTGCCGCCCCTGAGCAGGACGCCAGCGATGGGCCGCTGGCCGCTTTCCCCCGCGGTGCCGCCGCCGGGGACTGCCTCCACCGCATCCTCGAGCGGATCGACTTCAGCCTGCCGCTGGAGACCCCCGCCAACCAGGAGCTTGTGGAGCGGGAACTGCGCCGCTCGGGCCTCGCCGCCTCCTGGACGAGCGCGACCCTGGCGGGGCTGGAGCGGATGCGGCTCACCCCCTTCGGCGGCGCTCTGGCCGAGCTCTGCCCCGCCGACCTCCCCCCGCAGGAGCGGCTGGCGGAGATGGCCTTCGACCTGCGCATGGACCTGGTGCGCGCCGCCGACCTGGCCCGCCCCTTCCAGGACCACCCCCAGGGTCTGTTCGGCGCGGCCTACGGCAATCGCCTGGCGGCCCTGCCGATCGCCAGCCGCGGCTTCCTCACCGGCTCGATCGATCTGGTCTTCCGCGTTCCCGGCCAGGGCGATCACGGCCGCTGGTGGGTGGTGGACTGGAAGAGCAACTGGCTGGGCGAGCGGGACGGAGCCGGCCAGCCCCAGGCCTGCGGCCCCCGCCACTACGGTTCGGCGGCGATGGCGCAGCTGATGGCCGACCGCCACTACCCCCTGCAGGCCCATCTGTACCTGGTGGCGCTGCACCGCTACCTGGGCTGGCGCCTGGAGGGCTACGACCCGGAGCGCCATCTGGGCGGTTACGCCTACGTGTTCCTGCGGGGCACCCCGGGTCCGGGAGCGGCTGTCGCCGCCGCCACCGGCAGCCCGGTGGCGGGGATGGTGGTGGAGCGCCCCCCCCTGGCGCGGCTGCTGGCTCTCGATGGGGTGCTGGGGGGCAGGGGCGGGGCGGAACCATGCTGAACCCACCGGCCCGGGAGGGCCCCGCCTGGCTGCCGTCGCTCGCCGATGCCCTGGCGGAAGCCCTGCCCAGACTCCTGCAGGAACCCCCCGAGCCGCGACTGCAGGAGCTGATCCGCGCCCTGGCGGCCGCCCTGGCGGAGGGGCGGCCGGAACTGGCCCTCAGCGCTGAAGCACCGCCGGGGATCGATCCGGGCCACTGGCCCGAGACCTACCGTCGCGCCCTGGCGGCCTCGGCCCTGGCCCAGCCGCCCGTTGGTCCACTGGTGCTGGAGGCCGACCGGATCGTCTGGCGCTGCTGGTGGGAGCAGCGCCAGCAGGTGCTGGAGACCCTGATCGAGCGGGCCCGCGCCATCCCCCACCAGCCCGCCGGTGCGGCGGACGCCGATGCCCAGGAGCTCAGCGGCCTGGATGCGGACCAGCGCCGTGCCGTGCTGGCGGTGACACGCCACCGGCTCGTGCTGCTGCAGGGGGGACCGGGCACCGGCAAGACCAGCACGGTGGCGCGCATGCTGCCGTGGTTCCAGCGTCAGCGGAGCGACGCCCGCATCCACCTGGCGGCGCCGACGGGCAAGGCCGCGGCCCGGCTCCGCGCCGCCAGCGGCGGCGGCTATGGCTGCACCACCCTGCACCGCCTCCTGGAGAGCCGGGGGGAGCGCTTCGGGCGCCACCGCGGCAACCGCCTCGCCCTCGATCTGCTGGTGGTGGATGAGCTGTCGATGGTGGATCTGGCCCTGATGGCGGCCTTGCTGGAGGCCCTGCCCGAGAGCTGCCATCTGGTGCTGGTGGGGGATCCGGCCCAGTTGCCGCCGGTGGCGCCGGGGGCCTTGCTGCCGGAGCTGCAGCGCCCCCTGCTGGCGGAGGCGCTCGGGGAGGCGGCGATCACCCTGGCCACCGTGCACCGCAACGGCGGGGCGATCGCGGCGGTGGCCGATCGGTTGCGGGCCGCCATCGCCGCCGGCGAGCACGAGCCGCTGGCGGCGATCCGGCCGGCGCTGGAGCGGCTGGAGGAGGCCGACAACCTGCGCTGGCAGGAGAGCACCAGCAGCGGTCTGCCCGCCCCGCTGCGGGAGGCCCTGGAGGCGCACCGACGGCGGCTGGCGGAGCTGGCCGGCGCCTGTCCAGCGGGCGACCTCGCCGCTGAGCGGACACTGCTGATGGAGCGGGAGCGGTTGCTGGTGCTGAGCCCCCGCCGCCGCGGTCGCTGGGGTGTGGCGGCGATCCACCGCGCCCTGCTGGGGGAGGCCGCCCTGGCCGATCCCCGGCGCTGGCCACCCGGCACGCCGGTGCTCTGCACCCGCAACCTGCCGGACCTGGGACTGGCCAATGGCGACGTGGGGGTTGTGCTCGCCCCGGACCCGGAAGATGGCGAACCGAGGTTGCTGTTCGAATCGGGGGATGGCTCGCTGGGGGACGCCTCGATCCGCCTCCATCCGGCCCAGCTGGCCGGCAGCCTGGAGCCGGCCTTCGCCCTCACCGTGCACAAGGCCCAGGGCAGCGAGGCCGACAGGGTGATCGTGCTGTTTCAGGCGGGCGGGCATGAGGATCTGCGCCTGCTGTACACCGCCCTCACCCGAGCCCGGCGACGGGCCCTGCTGATCACCGCCCCAGCCGACCCCGCCTGAGGATTGGCTGGGGCGGCCGGGTCGATCACCCGGATTCGGCCAGCATCCCTAGCATTCACACGGTTTCCGTGGTCCCTTTCCCCGTCCTCGCAGCGAGCGGACACCATGACCTCCCCATCCCCGTCCCTGGCGACCTGTCGCACTGAACGCCCCTGGGGCTGGTTCGAGACCCTCGCCACCGGGGACGGCTACCTGGTCAAGCGTCTGCGCATCGAGGCGGGGCGTCGCATCAGCCTGCAGCGCCATCAACACCGCTGCGAGCACTGGGTGGTGGTGGACGGTTGCGGCCAACTGGAACTGGAGGGAGAGCTGATCGCCGCCGGGGTGGGCACCAGCCTGTTCGTGCCCCAGGGGGCCTGGCACCGCGCCAGCGCCGGAACGGAGGCTCTGCTGATCGTGGAGGTGCAGCGGGGCGTCGACCTGCGGGAGGACGACATCGAGCGGATCGCCGATGACTTCGGCCGGGCCGCCTGAGAGCAGCGGCGAGATCGGCGAGGCGGGGGGAGGTAGGGCATCAGCTGATACAATTAGTTTTCACCTTTGATCGGAGCCAGGCAGCTCAGGGAAGTGGATCACCATCCGCTCCCCACCGGGTCGCTGCCCGCCTGCGTTGAAGGATTCGTCCGGTCCTCCGCAGGCCCGTCCCCATCCGTGAATCACACCCCCGAGGGTGCTCAGCTTTCCGCTGTCGCCATGAACGGCGACCAGACTCCTGAGCCCATGGTTGAACCGGCCCCCGAGCCCACCCCAACCCCGGAAGCCAGCCTGGCGCCCGAAGCGGCACCGGCCGATGGAGCCGTCGACCTCTCCGGCTTCGCCACTTTCCGTCTCCTTCCCGAGCTGATGGTGGGTC
>JBIKTO010000025.1:0-12166 GCA_044348065.1 Cyanobium sp. | reverse complement strand
CCTGCGCAGCCTGGCCACCGCCCGGGTGCTGGTGCCGGCCACCCCGGGCCTGAAGCGGCTGCAGACGATCCTGTACACCCAGCTGCAGCGCGCCATGCTCGGCGAGATCGACAGCGACAGCGCCCTACGGCAGGCGGCGCGGGAGTGGAACCGCTACGCCGCGGCGCGCTGGCCCTGAGGGCGGCCGCCCGCCACCGTTGCCCCATTCTGTAAAAAACCTTAAGCCTCGACGGAACCCCGCCGCAGCCGGCGGTCCGGGGCCGCCCTGGCGGCCGGTCGACGGGTAAGGTTGCGATTCTTCATCTGGCTTCATCCATCGAGATGTCCATGACTCTGGATTCCCGATCCGCAGTCCATCCCGATGGGGAATCCGAGCCCCGCGGTCCCGCTCCCGCTTCTGAGCTGCGGGCCACCATCCTGGTGGTGGACGACGAACCCGCCGTGCGCCGCGTGCTGGTGATGCGCCTGCAGCTCGCCGGCTACCGGGTGGTCTGCGCCGAGGACGGCGAGGAGGCCCTCAGCCTTTTCCACCAGGAGCAGCCCGATCTGGTGGTGCTCGACGTGATGCTGCCCAAGCTCGATGGCTTCGCCGTCTGTCGCCGGCTGCGGGCCGAATCCTGTGTGCCCGTGATCTTCCTCTCGGCCCTCGATGCCATCGCCGAGCGGGTCGCCGGCCTCGACCTGGGTGCCGACGACTACCTGCCCAAACCCTTCAGCCCCAAGGAGCTGGAGGCCCGCATCGCCACGATCCTGCGCCGGGTGGGCCGCGGTTCGGCCGCCAGCGAGCCCCGCGATCTCCCCGCCGGAGGCGGCGTGTTGCGGGTGGGGGATCTGGTGGTCGACACCAACCGCCGCCAGGTCACCCGCGATGGCCAGCGCATCGCCCTCACCTACACCGAGTTCAGCCTGCTGGAGCTGCTGTTCCGCGAACCCGGCCGGGTGGTGCCCCGCGCCGAGATCCTCGAGCAGCTCTGGGGCTACCCACCCCGCCGCGCCGCCGACCTGCGCGTGGTGGACGTCTACGTGGCCCGCCTGCGGGGCAAGCTCGAACCCGACCCCCGCAACCCCGAACTGATCCTCACCGTGCGCGGCACCGGCTATGCCTCCCAGCGCATGGGAGATGCCCCCTCGCCCCTGGCGGCCGCCGTCTGAGGTCGGGCGCCGCCCGCCAGCAAACGGCGGTTGGCGTCGCGTTCCTGCAGGATGGGCCCCGCTTCCCCCGCCCTACCCCGCCTTGTCGGAGCTGCTCAACAATCGCTGCAGTAAGGCCCTTGAGCTGGAGCGTCTTGGCCAGAACCTCCAGGGTCGCAGCCCCTACGCCCTGCGCTTCGCTCCCAGCCATCGGGCCGCTGCCTTGCAGGAAACCCACGCCGATCTGGAGAAGGGCGCTGAGCGGGACGTCACCGTGACCGTGGCGGGCCGCATCCTCACCCGGCGGGTGATGGGCAAGCTGGCCTTCTTCACCCTGGCCGATGAAAGCGGCAGGATCCAGCTCTACATCGAGCGGGCTGCCCTTGAGGCCGCCCATCCGGAAGAACCCGACGTCTTCACCCACCTCACCACCCTCACCGACTCCGGGGACTGGATCGGCGCCACCGGCAGTCTGCGTCGCACGGATCGCGGAGAACTTTCGGTGAAGGTGCGCGATTGGACGATGCTCAGCAAGTCGCTGCAGCCTCTGCCCGACAAGTGGCACGGCCTGGCGGACGTGGAGAAGCGCTACCGCCAGCGCTATCTCGATCTGATCGTCTCCCCCCACACCCGCGAGACCTTCCGCCGCCGCGCCGTGCTGGTGAGCACCATGCGCCGCTGGCTGGATGAGCGGGGCTTCCTGGAGATCGAAACGCCGGTGTTGCAGACCGAGGCCGGTGGAGCCGACGCCCGCCCCTTCACCACCCACCACAACGCCCTTGACCTGCCGCTCACCCTGCGCATCGCCACCGAGCTGCACCTCAAGCGGCTGGTGGTGGGCGGCTTCGAGCGGGTGTATGAGCTGGGCCGCATCTTCCGCAACGAGGGGGTGAGCACCCGCCACAACCCCGAGTTCACCTCGGTGGAGATTTACCAGGCCTACGCCGATTACCACGACATGATGGCGCTCATCGAGGAGCTGATCGCCACTTGTGCGCAGGAGGTGTGCGGCGGCCTGGTGATCCAGTACCAAGGAACGGTGATCGACCTCACCCCGCCCTGGCCCCGGGCCACGATGCACGAGCTGGTGGCGCGGCACACCGGTCTTGATTTCCGCCGTTTCGAAAGCCGCCAGCTGGCAGCCGAGGCCATGGCCGCCGCTGGCCTGGAGGTGCCCGAGGCCGCCGACAGCGTGGGGCGGCTGCTCAATGAGGCGTTTGAGCAGCGAGTGGAGGCCACCTTGATCCAGCCCACCTTTGTGCTCGATTACCCGATCGAGATCTCGCCCCTGGCACGAAGGCATCGCTGTGAGCCGGGGCTGGTGGAGCGCTTCGAGCTGTTCATCGTCGGGCGGGAGACCGCCAACGCCTTCAGCGAGCTGATTGATCCCCAGGAGCAGCGGCTGCGCCTGGAGGCCCAGCAGGAGCGGCGGCGGGCCGGCGACCCCGAAGCCCAGACGGTGGACGAGGACTTCCTGCACGCCCTGGAGATCGGCATGCCCCCCACCGGTGGCCTCGGCATCGGCATCGACCGGCTGGCGATGCTGCTCACCGACAGCCCCTCGATCCGCGATGTGATCGCCTTCCCGCTGCTGCGCCCCGAACCGCCAACAGCGGCCTGAGGGCAGCCGCACCGGGGTGGGACCGGTGCAGTGAGATACTGGGAAAGCCTAGGCATTCTTCCCCAACCGGGGTTCTCGGTCCCATGAGTGGTGAGCGCGTCGGTTTTCGCTTCAAACACGCCGATGCTGTGGTGAAGCGCAATCCACAGGGCCGATCGCGCCGGGGTTGGGTGATGGAGCCGGTGGAGCAAACCACGAGCCGCGGCACGAAGATGCCCGCTTATCGCATCCGTTGGCGTGACAGCGAACGCCCGGAAATCGTGCTCCAGCACATGCTGATCGCCGATCCCGATCCCACCCCGCCCCCGGAGGGGGTGAGCCTGGTGCCACCGCTGCCGAAGAAGTGAACGCCGCGGTCACGCCCCGTTCCAGCCTTCATCCCCATCCCCGCAGCCGGTAGGCCAGGCTGCCCAGGTGCTCCTTGAGCACCAGTGTGGTGGTCGCCAGGGCGTCCGCGGAGGGCAGCAGCGCCAGCACCACGCTGGCGGGGGTGGGTTTGCCCAGGCTGCGCCGTTCGGGCAACAGGAAATCGCAGGCCACCGGCACGATCGTCAGGTCGGTGCGCTGGCGGAAGGTGGCGGTGGCGCGGGGCAGGTGGGTGGCGCTGGTCACCAGCAGCACCGTGCGCCAGCCCCGCTGGCGGGCGATGCGCTGCAGGGCGGCTGCCTCCTCGGCGGTGTTGCGGGCTTCGCCGCTCGCCACGATCCGCTGCTGTGGCACCCCCAGGGCCACGGCCAGCCGGGTGGCGGAGCTGGCCTCGCTGGGGGCGCGGTCGGCGGCGGTGAAGCTCACCACGCCCCCGGAGACCAGCAGCCAGGGAGCCTGGCCCCTCCGGATCAGGTCCACGCCGGTGAGCAGCCGATCGCCCGCCTCCGCCACCTCCACGGTCCGGCGGGGGGGCAGGGCCGGCCTCAGGCCACCCCCCAGCACCAGCACCGCGTCGGCGCGGGGCAGGGGATCGGGGGTGAGGCGGCTGGCCCGCTCCTCCAGCCCCCAGACCAGCTCCCGGCTGATCCAGGGGGTGGCGCTCAGCCAGAGGAGTCCCAGGGCGGCGCCGGAGGCCCAGGGCGCCCAGGGGCGCCGGCGGCCCAGCAGCGCGGCCAGCTGCAGCAGCAGCGTGAGGCCGAGGGGGTAAACGAGCAGCGGCAGCAGCTTGGAGAGCAGGAAACCCATCGCTGGTGCTCAGGCGGTGCCGATCACTGGCCCATGCGCCGCTTGAGCTCCTGCAGCTCCTGCCGGGTCTCAAACGCTGCCCAGTCCGATTCCAGCGTCTCCTGGGGCGTGGGGGCGGGCCTGGCGGCGGCCGGTGCGGGGGAGCGGCGCGGCAGATCGGCCAGGTCCTGCTCCACCGCGGCGAAGCGCTGACCCAGCTCCCCCAGCTCCCGCCAGCGCTGGCGGCCCCGGTCCATCAAGGTGGCGATGTGGCTTTCGGCCCGGGCCGCCAGATCGTCGGCGCCCGCGGCCCGGGCCCGCTCCACCCGGCCCTGCCAGCGGCGGATCTCCTCGGCCAGCTCCAGCAGCCGCCGCCGCTGCAGTTCGGCCTGGCCCTGCAGCTGCAGACGCTGTTGGCGCAGTTGCCGCTGGCGGTCGAGATCCCCCTGCTCCTGCAGTCGAGCCTCCTGCTCGGGGTTCGCCTTCAGGAAGGCATCGAGGGTGCTGTCGAGCCGGGCCTCCAGCTCGTCCAGCCAGTTGCCGCCGCCGCTCATGGCTCCGCCTCCGCTCCGGCCTCGCCGGGGGCGCGGGTGATCAGGGGAGCTTCGATCTCCTGCTGCAGGGGGGTGATCGCCGCCTCGCGGGAGCGGAGCAGCAGCTGGGTGAGGCGGGCGATCGCCCCCTCCCCGAGATCCTGGCTGCCGATGCTGTCGAAGGCCTCGCGATAGAGCTCCTCCAGCCGTTCGATCAGGCCCTCGCGCACGTGGCGCATCGCCTGGCGTTGCTCCTCCCGACTCATGCTCTCGGCTCCCCCGCTTGCGTTTCCCCCGAGTCTGCCTGGGTCGCGGCGGCGGCAACCAGCAGCCGCAGCGAGAGATCCCCCGCCGGGTCGCTCCAGGCCTGGGTCGGGCGCCAGCCCGCGCGCTCCGCCAGGCGATCGAACGCCTCCGGCGCGTACTTCTGGCTGTGCTCCGTCACCAGCGGCTCGCCTGCCGCGAACCGCCAGGGGAGGCCGGCCAGCCGCACCGTCTGCTCCCGGCCGCTCACCAGTTCCATCACGATGCGGCTGGCGTCCGGCTGCCAGCGGGCCCTGTAGTGGAAGCCTTCCGGGTCGAAATCCCCCTCCAGCTCGCGATTGAGGCGCTGCAGCAGGTTGAGGGCAAAGGCGGCGGAGATCCCCGCGGCATCGTTGTAGGCCGCCTCCAGCCGCTCCACCGCCTTGGGGTGATCGACGCCCACCAGCAGGGCGCTGTCGGCTCCGAGCAGGCGCCGGAACCCCCGCAGCAGGGTCTCGGCCTCCGCCGGCTCGAAATTGCCGATCGAGCTGCCGGGATAGAAGCCCAGCCGCCGCTGGCCCATGAGGCGGGGGTGGGCGGGCAACGCCTCCAGGCTGGTGTAGTCGCAGCAGATCCCCAGCACCGGGAGGATGGGATGGCGCCGCTGCAGGTCGGCGCAGGCCGTGGCCAGGTGGGTGGCGCTGATGTCCAACGCCAGGTAGGCCGGCGGCCGCAGGGCGTCCAGCAGGGGGCTCACCTTGCGGGCGCTGCCGGCCCCGAACTCCACCACGACCCCGGGGCCCAGGGCCGCGGCCAGCTCCGGCGCCCGGGCCTCCAGCAGGGCGGTTTCGGTGCGGGTGAGGGTGTACTCGGGCTGGTCGCAGATCGCCTCAAACAGCGTCGAGCCCGCCGCGTCGTACAGCAGCCAGGCGGGCAGCTGCTTCGGACGGCGCCCCATGCCCTGCCGCACCAGCTGGGCCATGTCGGCCGGTTCCGGGTGCAGGTCGATCAGGGTGGGCGTGGCCTGCCTGGAGGTATTCATCGATCCCGGGCCAGGCGCAGGCCGCCGGCCAGCCAGCGGCTGGCGGGTGGGAAGAAGTTGCGGTAACTGTTCCGTTCGTGGCCGTCGGGGGTGAGAAAGGCGCTGCCGCGCAGCACGAACTGGGAGGTCATGAATTTGCCGTTGTATTCGCCCACGGCTCCGGCGGCTGGTCGGAAGCCCGGATAGGGACGGTAGGGGCTGCCGGTCCACTGCCAGAGCAGGCCGAAGGCCTGGGGCAGGCCGGCGCGGGCGGCGGTCTCCCATTCGGCTTCGCTGGGCAGGCGGGCGCCGGCCCAGCGGGCGTAGGCGTCGGCCTCGAACCAGCTGAGATGGCGCACCGGCGCCTGGGGCGGCCGGGGCCGAAGGCCGGCCAGGGTGAATTCTCCTTCGCCCCGCCAGTAGCGGGGCCCCTGCCAGCCGCGCGCCTGGGCCACGGCCCAGCCCTCGCTCATCCACAGCTCCGGTCGTCGGTAGCCGCCATCAGCGATGAAGGCGGCGTAGTCGCCATTGCTGACGAGCCGTTCGGCGATCGCGAACGGCTCCAGCCACACCCGGTGGCGCGGCGCTTCGTTGTCGAAATGGAAGCCGCCGCCCGCCTCGCCGCCGCCCTCGCCATGGCCGATCTCCACCAGTCCGCCGGGGAAGGACCGCCAGCCCCCCGGTTCACCCAGGCCCTCCGGCCCGCCCCCGGTCGCCCGCCAGCGGCGCTCCCACAGTCCCTCGGGGCTGGCGGGGCCCTCCCCCCAGGCCGGGTTCAGCGGGTTGCGGGAGAAGCCGTCGAGCAGGTCCATGAGCAGCAGTTCCTGGTGCTGCTGCTCGTGCTGCAGGCCCAGTTCGAGCAGGGCGCGCACGCTCTCAGCGCGCGGGGCCGGCCCTCGCTCCAGCTCGTCCAGGAGCGCCTCCAGGCCCTCTCCCACGCGCCGTCGCCAGCCGAGCACCGCCCCGATCGGCGGGCGGGTCAGCAGACCCCGCTCCGGCCGCGGATGGCGATCGCCGACGGCCTCGTAGTAGGAGTTGAACAGCACGCCCCAGCGCGGGTCGCTTCCCTGCCAGCCCGGCAGCTGGGGCCGCAGCAGGAAGGTTTCGAAGAACCAGGTGGTGTGACCCAGGTGCCACTTCGGCGGACTGGCGTCCGTCATCCCCTGCAGGCAGAGGTCTTCGGCCTCCAGCGGCGCGATCAGGGCTTCGCTGCGCCCCCGCACCCGCCGCAGTCGCTCCACGGCGGCTGAGGGTGCTGCTTCCAGCATCGAGGAGGGGGAGAGGGGGGGCGCCTGACCCATCGGGGCGGAAAGAATGGGGTCGAAGCTACGAGCTTTCCCTACGATCCGGCGGCGCCATTGCCAGATGGACCATCAGCGGTATGGGGGGACTCAGCGTTCGATCTCGCCCCGATCTTGCGGGTGTGCCCACCGGGACCACCCGGCGCATTGACGCGTCCGCCACCCCCGGCAGGATCGTCACCATTCAGGATTGCCCGCAGCGGAACGGTACGCGGATCATGGGCGGGCGCGGCGCATGAGCAGCAGCGTGGATCCGGGCCAGCTGGTCGGCGGCCGCTACCGCCTGGAGCGTCGCCTGGCCGCGGGCGCCGCGGACCAGGGGGAGCTCTGGCAGGCCAGCGATACCCTCGCGGCGGAGGCTCCGGTCGCCCTGCGGCGGGTGGGGCCCCAGGCGGATCAGACCCGGGTCCGCGACCGCTGGACGCGCCTGCAGGGGCTGCTCCATCCCCAGTTGCCCCGCTTCGGGGGAGTCCTGGCCGAGGGTGCCGATCTCTGGTTGGTGCGGGAGTGGCAGGCGGGGCGCCCCTATGCCCAGCTGCTGGGGGCCCGCGCCGAGCGCCAGCTGGTGTTCGGCGCGGGCGAGGTGTTGCTGCTGCTGCGCCAGCTCCTGCCGGCGCTGGTGGCGCTGCACAGCCAGGATCTCCTGCACGGCGACATCAGCGCCGCCAACCTGCTGCGCCGAGACAGCGACGGTCTGCCGGTGCTGCTCGACTTCGGCCTGGTGCGTGGCAGCGCCGGCGGAGGAGAGGCGGCCGAAGGCACCACCCCGGGCTACGCGCCGCCGGAGCTGGTGCGCGGCGAGCCCGCCCAGCCCTGGATGGATCTCCACGCCCTGGGGGTGCTGGCGTTGGTGCTGTTGAGCGGAGATGGTCCGGAAACCCTGCTCGATCCGGTGACCCTCGACTGGCGCTGGCCCGCGGCCCTGGATCGCGAACCCGCCCTGGCGGCCGCCCTGCGCCGCCTGCTCAGCCGCGACCCCGGCCAGCGCTTCGCCTCCGCCAGCCAGGCCCTCACGGCCCTCCAGGCGGTGCCCATGCCCGACAGCACCGGGCCGGTGCCGCGGGCGGATCGCACCGTCGCCCTGGTGCCCCGCCCTGAGCCGGCCGTCGAGCCCGTCGAGCCCGCCGCCGCCCCGCCGCCGCCTGCCCCCGAGCCGCCGCCTGCCCCTGAGCCGCCCCCGGACCCTGCGCCAGCGGAGCCGCCCGCCCGCCCCTCCCTGCGCCTGGTTCCCCCGCCGCCCCCCACCGCCTCCCAGCTCCGCTCCGCCCGCAGCCGCAGCCGCGAGGAGGAGCGTGAGGCGGCGGCCGAGGGGGGCCTCTGGCCCGTGCTGATCGCCCTGGTGCTCTCGGCCGTCGCCGGCACCGCCCTGGGCTGGTGGTGGCTGAGCCGCGGCAGCCTGCCCTCGCCGAGCCCGGCCGATGGGGGTGAGTTGCCCAGCAGCCTGCCGCCCGCGGAGGTGGACCAGCGCCAGCAGTTGCTCAACCGCCTGCGCGCCCTGCAGATCGACCGCGGCTGGTTCCTGCGCCTGGTGGATGCCGCCCTGCTGGCCCAGTATCCGGAGCGGCGCGGTCGCCCGCTGGGTGATGGCCTGGAGGAGGCGCCCCTGCGCCGCGTCTGGAACGGGCTGGCGGAGGAATGGCTGGCACGGGTCGAGCAGTTGCCCCTGGCCCTGCGGCAGCGCCTCGGCGGGTTCAGCGACAGCGACTGGAGCGGCCGCCAGCGGGAGCTGGTGGCCCAGGGGCTGAGTCCCTCGGTGCTGCAACAGCTGGTGTCCGGCAGCGCCCGCAGCCTGCTGCCCGCCCATGCCGGTCCGGGCCTGCCGCCCGAACCGTTTCGCCAGCTCTGGTACGCCGCCGCCCAGCAGACCCTGGAGAACCTGCGCATCGAGCCGATCGAGGCGCCGTCCCAGACCACCCAGGTGCAGACCGCCGAGGTGCCGGCCAGCGGTGCCCGCCTGTTCGCCATTCGCGTGCCTGCCGATCACGGCCTGGCCCTGGGGGTGAGCGGCACCCCGCTGCTGCAGATGAGTCTGTTCGCCGCCGATGGCAGCCCCCTGGCGCCGCGGGGTGCCCTGCGGGTGGTCACCATCGGCCCCCAGAAGGGCTCGCCGCTGCAGCTGCTGATCACCAACGACGGGGTGGCGCCCACCCGCATCAGCCTCTCCCTGCGGGCGGATCCGCTGCCGCCGGCCGCAGCGCCTGAACCGCCCCTCTCAGGGGATGCACCCACCCCTCCGGAGGCGGGAGAGGAGCGATCGGGAGAGGCGAGCGGCAGTGCCGACACCGGAGCTCCGGACAGCACGCCTGCGGAGCCCAACCCCGCTCCGGCCCCAGCTCCGGCGCCCGCTCCGGCGCCCCAGGCCCCTCCGGCGGACCCCAGCAGCGAGGCGGCCCCACCCCGCTAGCGGGGGCGGCCGCGGAGCCGGCTCAGAGCCGGGCGATCGCGGCCCGTGCCTCCTTGGCCTCCACCCGTCGCTTCTCCTCGTGACGCTTGTCGTGGAGCTTGCGGCCCCGGGCCAGCCCGAGTGTGATCTTGATCCACGAACCCTTCAGGTGCAGGTTGAGGGGGATCAGGGTGAGGCCCTTCTGTTCCAGGGCCACCCGCCACTTGTCGATCTCGCGTTGGTGGGCCAGCAGGCGGCGCACCCGCAGCGGTTCGTGGTTGAAGAAACGACCGGCGTGCGTGTGGGGGGAGATGTGCACGTTGTGCAGCTGCAGCTCGCCGGCCCGGATCAGGCAGAAGCCGTCGCGCAGATTCGCCTGCCCCGCCCGCACCGACTTCACCTCCGTGCCCAGCAGCTCGATGCCGCACTCCAGGGTCTCGAGGATGTCGTACTGATGGCGGGCGAAGCGATTGTCGGCCAGCAGGCGATGGGCGGGGTCTCCGGCCTTGCCGCCTCCGCCTTTCCTGCCGGGACCCTTCGCCATCCTGTCTGCGTTGTTGCCCTGAGGTTAGGGGGCCACCTGGACCGGCGGCCTAGGGCCGCCCGGGGGCCTGGTGGTCCGGTAGGGAGGGCGTGCGCAGATAGACGGTTTCGTTGTAGATGGAACGCTCGTAGAAGCTTCCCGGCAGGAGGGGAAGGCGACGGGGTTTGCAGGAGAGCTCTGCGGCGGCCTTGAAGTGTTCAGGCGCTGCCGAGCCCGCCGCATTGCGGATGAGGATGTCGGTGTTGCGAAGCGACTGCCTGGCTTGGATCTCGCCCTCGTTTTGCAGGCCATCCAGCGCCAGCACCTGATGGCCAGGAGCGGCGAGCTGGAAATAGTATTTCCAATCGGCGATGGCCTTCAGGCCCTCTTTGCCCTCGCTTTGCAGGCGACGGAGCAAGGTCTGCAGATTGCTGGCCTGGCGACAGTGAGCGTTAAGGGGCAGATCGGCTCCCCGGGCCGCCAGCACCAGGCCGCCGGGCAGGATCATCAGCGCGGCGAGCAGGGCTTTGAGCAGCCGCAACTCCTGGATCTCGCTGAGCAGCGCCGCCGATGCCGCCAGAACAAAAGGCATGATCATCGCCGCGTAGGGGCCCACTTCACGGACAAAAAAGCTGAACATGAGGTAGGTGGCCAACAGCCCCTGCAAGAGGGGTGATCGCAGCACCTTCCTGGCGCCGATCAGGGCGAGGATGAGCATGGTGAGAATGCCGATGTTGTCGTACGGGGAGCGCAAAAAGGAGGGTGCGATGTGCTCACGAACGACACCGGATTCCTGGACAGCCAGATAGGCGGCAAATCCTCCCAGGCTCCAGATCCAGAGCAGGATTGGGCCTAGAAAGCCAACCAGCGCGATCGATGTGTGGCGAAGGGCAAAATGAAAGCTGCGCCTCCCCTGGCCGATCCAGGTGTTGGGCCAACCCAGAATCATCACCACTGGAAGCAGGAAAAGAGCCCGCGGCGAGGTGAGAAATCCCAGGGCTGCCGCCGTGCCCACCAGCGGCCAGCGCAGCCATTCGAGCTGCAGTGGCGCGCTCCGAAGTGAGGCGAGATAGAGGGAAATCGTGACAAAGAAAGTGGCCATCATGTCCATTCTGCCGCTCACAAGATTGCGATTGGTAGAAATGTCAAGAATCGCAAAAGCAGCGTAGAGAGCAATCCACTTTCTGGCGATGCCCTCGCCGCGCAGAACCATGGCAATCAGAAGAATGCTGAGATAGGTGCAGGCGAGGTTGGGAAGACGAAACAGCCAGTCGTGCAGGCCAAAGTGGCGGATGAGAAACGATTGAAATGCAAAAAAGACTGGCCCGTAGCGATTGATTTCGCCCCCCTGTTGATCGGGCAGCATGTCAAAGATCCGCCCCTGGCCCTGGGCGAGATTGAAAGAAATGTTGGCCATGAAGGCCTCGTCATCCCAGGAGGGGAAGCCGATGATCGTGGCCAGGTTGATGACGAGTGAAATCAGCAGCAGCGCCGCCAGCAGGAGGCCGGCAATCGGGTTGGGCAAAAGCCTCGATGGTTGTCTTTTCATCACCCCAGGCCAGCCTGTTGGGCTGGGGAAAGGCGGATCCTTGTTGAGTGCATGGCACCCCGGTGATTGCGGCCAGGCTGCCAGGGCCGTGGAGCCAATCCGCGTCGTGCTGCCACGGCACACGCGCCAGCGCTGATGGGCACGAGTCGACGCCTCCTGGCGCGGCAAGCCTACGCCGGTGTTTCTGGATGGATGGTCGCCCCTCGTTGATGACGGCTGACTGGCCCCAGGAAACGACCGTTATCCTCTGGACATGGCCATCGTTTCTTCGCAAGCCAAGGCGTCCGGCAAGCGGCTCGTTGATCCCGCCCGATGCCCGGGGGACGACCACCAGCCAACAGCGGCCCACACCCCAACAACCCCCACGCCTGAGCTGCGACCCCGCGAGGATGGCCTGAGGCCGAAGCGACTGGCGGACTACATCGGTCAGTCTGAGCTCAAGCAGGTGCTGGGGATCGCGATCGCCGCCACCCGCAGCCGGGGCGAGCCCCTCGACCATGTGCTGCTGCACGGTCCGCCGGGCCTCGGCAAGACCACCATGGCCCTGGTGCTGGCCGAGGAGCTGGGGGTTCGCTGCCGCATCACCAGCGCTCCGGCCCTGGAGCGTCCCCGCGACATCGTTGGTCTGCTGGTGAACCTGCAGCCCAACGACCTCCTGTTCATCGACGAGATCCACCGCCTCAACCGGGTGGCCGAGGAGATCCTCTAT
>JBIKTO010000296.1:0-4155 GCA_044348065.1 Cyanobium sp. | reverse complement strand
CGCCAGCCTGGGCCTGCGGGTGCCGGCCTGCGAGCGGGCCAGGGAGCTGCTGCGGCGCACCGGTCCCCTGGCCACCACCAGCGCCAACCGCTCCGGGGATCCCCCCGCCCGCGACGCCGCCGAGGCCGGGCGCCTGTTCCCGGAACTGCCCCGCCTCGCCCCCCTGCCCTGGCCCCCCGGCTCGGGTCAGGCGAGCACGGTGCTGGCCTGGGAGCCGCGGCCGGCGGCAGGAGCCGGGGGCACGGGTCCGCCGGGCTGGCGGGTGCTGCGTGCCGGCGCCCAGCGGGCGACAGCCGACGGAGGGGAGCCATGCTCGGGCTGAGCCTGTTGCTGATCGCCATCCTGTCGCTGCACCACTGGCTGATCGAGCCGTTCGTCCAACTCTTCACCCCCCTGCTCAGCCTCTCCTGGCTGGGCTGGGCCGCGGTGGGGCTGGGGTTGTGGCTGTTCGCCGGGCCTAGGCGTCCCCTCTGATCAGCCGCTGGGGGGCGAAGGCGGGCAGCAGCTCCAGGTGATCGGCAATGGCCGCCGCGATGGCCGGCTTGCCCTCCAGACGGCGCTCGCCCGCGCGGCTCACCAGCCAGGCGATCTGCTCGCCGCCGCGCACCTCCTCGCCCCGGTTGGCCACCACCAGGCTGGAGCGATTCAGCCGCCGTCGGGCCACCGCCAGCAGCTCCTCGGGGCTGACCGCCTCCAGGTACTTGAAGGTCACGATCGGCAGGTCCGGATCCACCTCGCTCACCTCGTCAATCACCTTGGCGGTGGGCTCCAGCTCCAGCCGCAGATCCGTGCGGCCGCTGGCGATCTTGCCCGGATGGGGATGGCGCGGCCGATAGTCGGCCACCCCGGCGGAGAACACCCCGGCATCCAGGCCTCCGGCCACGGCCGCCAGCACCAGGCGCCGATAGGTGTCGTAGTCGTCCACGGCGGTGAATGGCAGCCAGGGCGGGGGCGGCTGGCTGCCGACACCGAGCAGGAGGGTCAGCTCGGCGCCCCGCAGCACCAGGTCTTCGCTGATGGCGGCGGCCAGGCGGCCGGAGAAGCGGTTCACGATCCGGCGCACCCCATCGATCGCCACCGGCGTCGGCCCGCCGGTCACCAGCAGCCGCCGGCCCCGCAGCGGACTGGTGCTCAGGGCCCGGCAGACCGCCGCCACCAGCACCTCCGGGTCGGGGAGGTTGTGCTTGCCGTAGGCGTCGCGCGGGGGCACCAGCCGCACCCCCAGCTCGATCAGCCGCCGGCAGTTGCGCTCCAACACACCGTTGTGGAGGGAGCCGTGCATGGTGGGGGCGACCAGCACCACGGTCTGGCCCCGGGCGAGGCGCCCGAGGGCGGAGGCCAGGGCCGCGGTCACCACCGTATCCGCGATCCCGGCGGCGAGCTTGCCGATGGTGTTGTACGTGGCGGGGGCGAGCAGCCAGGCGTCAAAGGGCTCCCCATCGCTGAGGTGCTCCGCCCGCCAGCTCAGCCGGCTCACCAGCGGCCGGCAGGTGGCCCACTCCAGGGCCTGGCGACCCACATAGTGGAGCGCCTCCTCGCTGCAGAAGGCCGTCACCTCCGCGCCTCGCCGCCGCAACGCCCTGGCCAGATCGGGGGCGCGCAGGGCGGCGATGCCGCCGCTCACCAGCAGGGCGATGCGCCGGCCCTGGAGATGGGGGGAGACCGGCGGCACGGCGTGGTCGCCGATCGGCTGGCTGCGGGGGGCGGCACAGTCCCAGTCGTCGAAGCTCTCCACAGGCGATGGCGCCATCCCCGATCCAGAGGCGGATGGCGCGGCCCCATCCTGCCCTGGGGGGCGAAGGTCAGCCGGTGCCCTCGGCAGCGGTCGTCTCGCTGCCGAACTGGTGATCCAGCAGGCGGCGCTGGTATTCCACGGTGAGGGAGGCCAGATGGGCCTCGGCCGCCTCGCGCACCGCCGGATCGATGAGATCCAGGGCCGGCGCTGGCGGCACCCGCATCGAGAGCACCAGCGACAGGGTGTCGAACAGGCGCACCTGGTCGCTCTGCCAGCCGAGGTAATCGGCAGCCAGGGTGGCCAGGTCGTCCGCGGCGACCTGCTGGTCGCCCCCCTCCTGCCGCAATTCCTGCAGCTGGGTGAAGCGGGCGGAGGCCACCAGGGCATGGGCCGCCGCCAGGGCGGCCAGGGCATCGGCCGCCTCGCGCCGCAGCACGGTGAGGTCGCGGGCGCGTACCGCCTGCTCCACGGTGAGGGGTTTGCGCACCCCCGGCAGGCGGCTGGTGGCCGCGGCTGGGGAGGCCAGCTGGGTGCGGGGCGGTCGCGGGGGGCTGGGGGCCGGCCGGCGGGCGGGCGCGGATACCGGCGCCGGATCGAGCACCCGTCCCCAGCGACTCAGCAGCCGTCCGAGGCGCACCCGCCAGGGCAGCGAGGCCCCCTTGCCGCGCCCAAGAGACGCCCACAGCCTCCGGCGTGCGTCCATCGTTCCCCCATTCCAGAACTTCACCCACTCTGGGACCAGCGCAGGGTGCTCGCGAGGGGAAACCCGTCCCCGCTGACCCGGAAGCCGGCTAACGGATTTGAACCGATGACCTTCGCTTTACAAAAGCGCTGCTCTACCGCTGAGCTAAGCCGGCTGTGACGAGGAGCCTACAGGAGCTCTCCGGTGACGCTGGGCCCAGAGCACAAGCTGGGTGCGGCTGCTGCAGCCGGTTTTCTCCAGCAGGCTGGAAATGTGGCTCTCGATCGTGCGGGGGCTGAGCCTCAGCTGCTCGGCGATGCCGCGGTTGCTGCCGCCAGAACAAACACAATCGAGCACCAGCTTTTCAGCCGGGGTGATCCGCGCGGACATGCAGGTGATGCGGGGATGCTCAGGATTCCCCGCCGCCGACGTCCGCCGCCGCGGCCGGATCGGCCTCCCGGGGTGAAGCGTCGGGATCCGCCGGCCCCTCCGGCTCGTTGAGGTGTTCCAGCGGGGTCACCTCCTCCGAGGGGGTCGGCTCCTCCGGTGGGCACTCGGGCACGGTGCGGGGCAGGGGCACGGGCCGGGCACGCCGGATCGGCAGATTGGCCAGCAGGGCGGTGACCCGATCCTCGGTTTCCAGGCTGACATCGCAGGCCTCGATATCGATCTCCACGTAGCGCTGCACCACCTCGAGAATCTCGCGGCGCATCTGTTCGAGCAACTCCGGGTTCAGGTCGCTGCGGTCATGGGCGAGCACCAGCTGCAGGCGCTCCCGGGCCAGGGTGCCGCTGGGCTTCTCCCGGCCGAGCAGGCGATTGAGGAAATCGATCAGGGTCATCGCCTCAGAACAGTCCGGTGGTCTGGCGCAGTTTGTTCAGCAGCCGGGCCCGAAGGCCACGGCGCTCCTTGCTGGGGTCGAGCAGGGGCACGTTCTCGCCATCGAGGCGGCGGGCGATGTTGCGATACCCCTTGGCGGCCGGGGAGGCGGCCTCGCCCAGGGTGAGGGGTTCCCCCCGGTTGGTGGAGACGATCACCTGCTGGTCCTCCAGCACCAGGCCCAGCAGCGGCAGGGCCAGCATCTCGGTGATTTCATCCACCGAGAGCATCTCCTGGTTCGCCATCATCTGGGGCCGCACCCGGTTGAGAATCAGCTGAACCGGGCTGATCTCCATGCTGTTCAGCAAGCCGATCACCCGGTCAGCGTCCCGCACCGCGGACACTTCCGGGTTGGTCACCACGATCGCCTCCCGGGCGGCGGCGGCCGCATTGCGGAATCCCTGCTCCACCCCGGCGGGCGCGTCGATCAGCACGTAGTCGAAGCGCTCCGCCAGCTGGGCGACGATCTTCTGCATGTCCTCCGGGGTGAGCCACTCGAGCATCCGCGGATTGCCCGCCGGCAGCAGGGAGAGGTTGGGTTCCTGCTTGTGGCGCACCAGCGCCTGCTCCAGGCGGCAGCTCTCGGAGAGCACCTCCTGGGCGGTGTAGACGATGCGGTTCTCCAGGCCCAGCAGCAGATCGAGGTTGCGCAGACCGAAGTCGGCGTCCAGCACCGCCACGGGGTGACCCAGGCGGGCCAGGGCGATGCCCAGATTGGCGGTGAGGGTGGTCTTGCCGACCCCCCCCTTGCCGGAGCAGATCAGGATGGTGCGGGCTGTGGCGGACGTCACGGCAGGCCTGGTCGTCGGGGCAGGTTAAGGCCGAGAGGACGTCCGCTCCCGCATCCGCCGATCCAGGG
>JBIKTO010000295.1:0-4159 GCA_044348065.1 Cyanobium sp. | reverse complement strand
CCTTGACACCCGCAAGAAGGCCGCTCAGGCTGTCGACGGTATCCCCTACTACACGGGCTCTCCAGCCTCCCTCTCGCTTTTCGTTAATCCATGCGCCTGTTGTTCGGCCTTGCGGCCAGTTCCGCCCTTTTCTTCGCCGCTGCTCCTCTGATCGCCATCCAGCCTGCCAGTGCAGCGCCGATCCAATGCCCCGACACCTGGACGGGCAGCAAATGTGAGTATTACAAAGATGGCTACAAGGCGGGCCGCAAGGATCGCAAAGCTGGCCTGAGCATGGCCTATGAGCGCCATGATGGCGCCTATGATTCGGCCAATGCTTCCTATTACCAGGCGGGCTACGAAGACGGCTGGAGCGGGAAGTGAACACCGGTGTTTGGCCTGGGCTTTGGTGAGGGCGGTTTTGCCGTTGTCTCGGCCCAGTTCATCGAGGCCTCGGCTTTATCTCCCCCTTGGATCCACATCGCGCTCCCGCCGGCTGGCGGTTGTTCGCGGTGCCCACGGCCATGGATCTTGTTGGGTACGACGTAGGTCGCCTTGCTGAAGAAGCAACGGCCTGAGCTGCCTGGCTCCGCTGAATGCCTGAGGGCCGATCACCCCGGGCTGCCGGCCGCCGCGGCGCTCCCTGCGGGGCTGGGCGTGGGGCAGGCCAGCCAGCGGCCGGTGACGGTGGCGCGGGGGTTGCTGGCGGAGGCCTGCTGGAGGCGAGCGCAGAGCAGCTCCTGCACGGCGCTGCCGATTCCCTCGCAGTCGGCGCTGGCCAGTGGTGGGGAGGCGGGGCCGCGGCCGAGCTGATGGGCGGTGGCGGCCCGCACGCCTTGGAGCAGGCAGCGTTGGTGGCCGAGGGTTTCGAACACCAGCAGCTGGTTGCGCTGCTTGAAGCCCCAGGCCTCCCGCTGCGCCCCGGCCGGCCCCGCCAGGGCGGCGGCCAGGGCGGGGGTGCTCACGGCATCGAGGGCCTGGGGGAGCTGGGCCGGCTCCTGCCAGCGCAGCATCGCCGCGTCGAGGGCGGAGCGGGGGGCGTTGTTGTCGCCATCAAAGAGGCGCAGGGCCTCGGGATCGGGATCGGGCTGCAGGTCGAGGGTGCGCCGCCAGGGAGGCGGCCCTGCCGTGCAAGGGTTCACCAGTTCCCCCTCCCGATCCGGCCCGAGGGCCATCCCCCGCGGAATCCCTCAGCGGCCCTGCAGGGCCTCGCGAAAAGCGGCCGCAGCGAGCAGCGGTGTGTTGTGCTCAAGATCCGGCAGCACGCGCAGCTGGGCCACCCCAGGCCGGAAGGCCCGCTGCAGGGCCTGGGCGTGCCGGGCGGGAACCACCCGGTCGTTGGCCGCGGCCACGAGGGTGGTGGGCGCGCGCACCCGCGGCGCCTCGGCGGCGGCGTCCCAGCGATCCCGCAGCAGCAGATCCACGGGCAACCAGGGCATGGCGTGGCGGGCGACGGCGAGCAGGCTGTCGAAGGGCACCAGCAGCACCAGTCGCTGCACGGGCCGGGTGGCAGCGATGTGCACCGCAGGACCGGTGCCCAGGCTGCGGCCCACCACCGTGATGGAGCTGTGCCGTTGGGCCACATGGGCCAAGAGGGCCTGGGCATCGGCGCGGATCGCCGCCTCGCTCGGGCGCCCCTCACTGCCGCCGTAGCCGCGGTAATGGAGCAGATAGAGCGCAGACTCGGGCAGCAGGGCGGCGAGTTCAGCGCGGGTGAGGGAAACGTCTTCCGCGTTGCCCCCGAAGTACACCAGCGCCCTGGGGCCGCGCTGGGGCCGCTGGGCCACCCGCACCCGGGTGCCGTCCACCAGCAGCTCCAGTTGGTCGCTGGGATCGGCGGCGGGTTGGGGGAAGTAGATGAACGAGCGCTGGGCGAGGGCCATCCACAGGCAGAGGGCGCCGTAGGCCAGGGCGAGCGCACCGGCCCAGCTGAGCCAGCGGTTCACGGTGATGGCTCCCTGCTGGGGACATCCTGCCGTCGTGAGCATCCCCCCACAGCCTCAGGGGCCCGTGTTGCTGGCTACAGCTCCGCTGGCCGGCCTTGCCTAAAACCTGGCCAACCTTCCGCTCTGACCGTCATGACCTCCGACCAGGCGGCCCAGCTGATCGATAACACCCTGGATCTGGTGCATCAGCGCCTGCTCGATCTCGAAGCCCAGTCGCTCGAGCGGGAGCACCGAGCCCTGGCGGCGGAATTCCGGGAATGGCGCCAGCCCGTCGGCGGCCACATCGATCTGATGGTGTTCCCGGGGCTCGCCAACCCCTGAGCCACTCCGCCGGGACCTTCGCGCGCGTCAGGGTGCGGCGCTGAGAATGGGGATCGCCCCGGTCCCATCCCTGCACAACACCGATCCCCCCAACACCGGTCCTCACCCCACCGATCCTCACGTCACCGACACCATCGCCGCCATCGCCACCGCCGTCGCTCCGGGGCAGGGCAGCGTGGCGATTGTGCGGCTCTCCGGACCGCGGGCCGAAGCGATCGCCCGGGAGCTGTTTCACGCACCGGGGCGGCAGGAGTGGGAGAGCCACCGGGTGCTTTACGGCCATGTGGTGGACCCGGCCAGCGGTGAGCGGGTGGATGAGGCCCTGCTGCTGCTGATGCGCGCCCCCCGCAGCTTCACCCGCGAGGACGTGGTGGAGTTCCACTGCCACGGCGGCCTGGAGGCGGTGCGGCGGGTGCAGGAGCTGGTGGGGGCGGCCGGGGCGCGGCCGGCGGCGCCCGGCGAATTCAGCCAGCGTGCCTTCCTCAACGGCCGCCTCGACCTCACCCGGGCCGAGGCGATCGCCGAGATGATCAACGCCCGCGGCCGCCGCGCCGCCGCCCTGGCCATGGCCGGTCTCGATGGCGGCCTGCAGCGCCGCATCGAGGCGCTGCGGGGGCGGCTGCTGGATCCCCTGGCGGAGCTGGAGGCCCGCCTCGATTTCGAGGACGACCTGCCCCCCCTCGATCCCGCCGCCGTCACCGCCGCCCTGGTGGCGGTGCGCGAGGAGCTGGAGCGGCTGGTGGCCGAGGCGCGGCTGGGCGAGCGGCTTCGGCAGGGCCTGCGGGTGGCGATCGTCGGCCGGCCCAACGTGGGCAAGAGCAGCCTGCTCAACCGCCTCAGCCGCCGCGAGCGGGCGATCGTCACCGATCTTCCGGGCACCACCCGCGACCTGCTGGAGAGCGAGCTGGTGCTCGACGGCGTGCCCCTCACCCTGCTCGACACCGCCGGCATCCGCCCCAGCGATGATCCGGTGGAGCGACTCGGCATCGCCCGCAGCCGCGAGGCCCTGGCCAGCGCCGATGTGGTGCTGCTCCTCTACGACCTGGCCCAGGGCTGGACTGCCGCCGACGCGGAGCTCCGCGCCCTGGTGCCCGACGGTGTGCCGGCGCTGGTGGTGGGCAACAAGGCGGATCTGGGGCCAGCGGCGCCGCCGGCCGAGCTGGCGATCAGCGCCCGCAGCGGCGCCGGCGAGGCGGAGCTCACCCGCCTGCTGCTGCAGCGTTGCGGCGCCGCCGGGGCGGAGGGGCTGCAGGTGGCCCTCAACACCCGCCAGCGCGATCTGGCCGCCGCCGCCGCCGCCGCCCTCACCCGCAGCCTGGAGGCCGCCGCCCAGGGTCTGCCCTGGGATTTCTGGACCATCGACCTGCGCGACGCCGTGCGTCGCCTCGGTGAGATCACCGGCGCCGAGGTGAGCGAGGCGGTGCTGGATCGGGTGTTCAGCCGCTTCTGTATCGGCAAGTGAGCGGCAGCGGCCCCCCTAGGGTCTTGGGGAGCGCCGGATCCACCTGCTCCATGGCCGCCAGCCTCCCCTGCACCCCCGCCCTGCTGGCCGCCCTCGATCGCTGGCTCGACGAAGACCTCGGCCGCGGCGACCTCACCGCCGCCGCCCTGCTGGGCCGCCGCGGCCGCGCCCATTGGCTGGCCCGCCAGGCCGGTGTGTTCTGCGGTGGCGTGCTGGTGGCGCCCCTGTTCCAGCGGCTCGATCCCCAGCTCAGCGTGCGCCTCCTGGTGGCCGATGGCGACCAGGTCACCCCGGGCCAGCGGCTGCTGGAGCTCGAAGGAGCCGCCGAAGCCCTGGTGGCCGGCGAGCGCACCGCCCTCAACCTGGCGATGCGCCTCTCCGGCATCGCCACCGCCACCGCCGCCCTGGTGGCGGAGCTGGCCGGCACCGGTGTGACCCTGGCGGACACCCG
>JBIKTO010000294.1:0-4169 GCA_044348065.1 Cyanobium sp. | reverse complement strand
GTCGTGGGCCAATGCCGCCGACTTCTCCAGCCACGGCGACCTCTACGACGGCAGCCTCAGCGTGCGGCACACCCGCAACGCCTGGACCTTCGCCGGTTCCCTGGCGATCGGCAGCGGCCAGTTCGCGAACACCCGCACGTTCCAGCTCGCTCCGGTGGGCACCTTTGCCGCCATGAGCAGCCGTTACACCAGCAACTCCTCGGCTCTGCTGATCGGCGGCCGGCTACGGGCGGCCTATCAGATTCCCCTGCGCACGTTCTATCTGCGGCCCTATGCCGATCTCGATCTGCTGCGTGCCCAGATGCCGGGATTTCAGGAGTCTGGATCGGCAGGCCTGCCGCTGGCCTTCGGCGCCAGTCAGACCACGGCGCTGAGCTTCACGCCGATGCTGGAGTTCGGCGGCGAGCGGCAGCTGGACGCCCACACCCGGCTGCGGCCCTACCTGGCCCTGGGGCTGAGCCTCCGCGCCGGCATCGACTGGGCGATGCGGGCCCAGATCCAGGGGGCCGAGCCGGGGGATGGTGTTTTCCGGCTGTTTGGCAATGCCCCAGCGGTGCTGGGGCGCCTGGAGGCGGGTCTGCAGGTGTTCCGCAACGACGGCTTTGATGTGCGCCTGGAGTACGGCCTCAGCGCCGGCAACGGCACGGTGGCCCAGGTGCCGAGCGCCCGTTTCACCGTTCGCTTCTGACCCTGCTGGCCGCCAGGTAGGCCCCGGTAGCCGTTGTTACGTCTGCCTAGCGATTGCCCCGATAATTTCGCAGCCTTCGTCGTCACAACAATGCCTGTCGGCCCCGGTTGGTTGTTGTATCTGCTTGCGTTCTCCTTGCTCGTGCCTGCAGGGGTGCGAGCCCAGGCTCCCCAGGGCGGCAGTCCACCCGAAGGGTCTGTTGGTGGCACCCTGCTCAACGGCAGTACCGAAGCCCAGCCCCACGGCGACTGGAGCGGCACGTACCAGAACATCGGCGTGAATCTCAACTCCGCCCGCCAGACCCGCGATGGCTTCCTGGTGCGCGTCAAGCGCCGCATCAAGCCCGGCGGCGACGCCGCCAAGGAATTCGCCCGCAACATCCCGGTCGTTTCCACCGCCGCCAACTGGGCCACCCTGGGGCTGTTCAAGCGGGCCCTGAAATCCGATGGCGAAGCGGTGCGCGCCACCTGGCTGGCGATGAACTGCAAGGAGAAGAGCTTCAATGTGAGCAACGATGGCTATTCCTGGCAGAACATCTACAAGGATCCCTACGGCCAGGCTGAAGATCTCTACTTCCAGTTCTGCGAAGCTAACCAGAAGGACGCCCCGCCGCCCTACCTCAGCCTCACACCCGCCGATGCCGAGATGCTGCGCGCCGCGGCGATCAGGGATTGAGCGGCTCCTCCCGCCAGTCCGTCGCCGCCCGCCAGCGGCGGCGGCGGTGGGGCTGAGCGCCGAGCTCCAGCAGGTCCACCTGTTGCAGGGGGATGCGCAACAGCAGCAGATGGGCTGGCAGGGGTGCGCCGTCGGCGATCTCCGCCGGGAAGGGCGCTTCCGGACCCAGGGGCTCCCCCGGGCTGGGCCAGCCCCACACGGCCCGGCCGGCGGGGCTGAGCGCCTGCCAGTGGCGCTGCCGCTCCCGCTGCTCCAGCTCCGGCGGCAGAGGTTGGCAGGTGCCCCGCAGGCGGAACTGGGCGCGGGCGCGGGGCAGCAGCCAGCACAGCTCCACCGCCGGCTGGACCGCCAGTTCCGCTGCCTTGGCGCTGCGGCCATCGCTGAGCAGATCCAGCGTTGTCGGCCCGGCCCAGCCGCGGAACACCAGCGTGCGCACCCGCGGGGTGCCGTCAGCCGCGACGCTGGCCAGCTGCAGCCAGCGGGCCTGGGGGGCGCGCCCCTCCCGCTCCCGGGCCCCCCGCAGCAGCGCTCGCCAGGGGGGAAGTGCTTCAGGCGATGGGATCACTGGGGCAGTCAGATGAGCCCCCAGCGTGCTGCAGCACGGTCGCCCCGTCGGCATCTGCTGCCCACGCCCGGCCGTGCCAGCTCCCCATAGTGGGAGGCCCCGAGGAGAGACCGCGATGGTGGTGCCGGTGCTGAACGACGCTCAGCGGCGCAAATGGGACCCCAGCGACGACGCGCTCTTCTACGCCGAACCGCGCCTCGTGCATCACCTCGATGGCGCCTTCCGGGCGCGGCTCACCGAGCTCTACCGGGAGCGGATCCCCGCCGGCGCGGTGGTGCTCGATCTGATGTCCAGCTGGGTCTCCCACCTGCCCGACGACGTGACCTATGCCAGCGTGATTGGCCACGGGCTCAACGCCAAGGAGCTCAGCGCCAACCCGCGCCTCGATCGCCACTGGGTGCAGAACCTCAACGTCGACCAGCGGCTGCCCCTGGAGAGCGACAGCGTGGATGCCACCCTGATCGTGGCCGGCTGGCAGTACCTGCAGCAGCCCGAGGCGATCGCGGCGGAGCTGCTGCGCATCACCCGCCCCGGCGGCCAGCTGATCGTGGCCTTCTCCAACCGCATGTTCTTCACCAAGGCCCCCCAGGTGTGGACCGACGGCAGCGACCGCGACCACCTCGCCTACGTGGCCGAAGTGCTGATCGCCCAGGGCTGGCCCCGCCCCACCCTGCTCGCCGAAACCACCCGCGCCCAGGGCCTGCCCGGGCTGATCGGCGCCAAGGGGGATCCCTTCTTCGCCGTGATCGCCCGCAAGGAGGCCGGTGCCGCGCCCCCTTAGCAGCGCTCCTGCAGGAAGGCGTCGCTGAAGGCCACCGCCGTGGCCCAGTTCTCCGCCTCGCTCCGGCCGGAGCGGCGGCGGGGTTTGAAGCTGTGGTCGCCGTCGGGGATCCAGGCCAGCCGCACCGCCGCTGACAACCTGTAGCCCTCCACCTCCTGCCGTTTGCCGAAGCTGTCGCGCTCCCCCTGCAGGATCAGGGTGGGGGTCTGCAGCGTCTCCAGGTGTTCGGTGCGCAACCGCTCCGGCTTGCCGGGCGGGTGGAACGGATAGCCCAGGCACAGGCAGCCCCGCACCCCCTGCTCGGCCGCCAGCCCATCCACCAGCAGGCTGGCCACGCGCCCGCCCAGCGACTTGCCGCCCACCAGCAGCGGGCGCTGCGGCGCGCTCTCCCGTTCGCGACGCACCTGCTCCCGGAAGGCCTCCGCCAGCACCGGCAGCCGATCCGGCCCCTGGCGCCGGCCGCTCTCGCGCATTCGCGCCATGTAGGGGAATTCGAAGCGCACCACCCGCCAGCCCCGCTCGGCCAGCCCCGCGGCGATCGCCGCCAGGAAGGGGCTGTCCATCGGCGCGCCGGCGCCGTGGGCGAGCAGCAGGCTGGCCGCGGCGTCGGCGGGACCGTCGATCAGGCGGGGAGCGGACGCGCCGGCCATGGCAGCGAGTGCAGGCCCAGCAGGGTCAGATGGGAGGCGGCCCGGCACACCGCCAACACCGCCAGGGCGAGACAGAGGGGGCAATGCAAGAGGGTCATGCCCCCAGCCTTGCATGGGGCCTCAGCCCCGCCGAGCCCCTCTCACGGTGCCGAGCGTGCCGGTGCGAGATGGCTGGCGCCCGTGAGGCTGCTGTGCAGGGTGGCGGTCACATTCTGCGGCCGGGCCCTGGAGACGACGCCGAAGAAGAAGCTGGTGGCTCCGCGGCCCGGTGCCGACCCCTGGCACACCGGCGATTGGAAGCGGAAAGTCACGGTGTCGCCGGTTTTGTCGGCGGAGGCCAGGCCGATCGTGCCGAGGCCGCCGCCGGTCACCACAAACACCTGCTCGCGACGACGATCGCCATTGAAATCGAGGGATTCGAGCCGGGCGAATTTCACCGCCATTCGATCAATGCAGTCTCGGGCGGTGATGCCCACGGCACGGGTGAGATCGACCCGATACTCGTAAGCGGTGAGCCCGCTCGCGGCCGAGCCCGGTGCGCCCCCATAGGTGCGCGATTGCAGGCGGCCACCCACCACCGGAATCGCGCCCACCGAGTCGTTCACCGTCACCGTGCACGGCGCCGCGGTGGTGAATACGCAGTTGATGGCGGGGGCACTGACATTGACGACCGTGAGCGGTGCGGCCTGGGCCGCAACCGGCAGCAGGCCCATCAATGAGGCGAGCAGAACCTGTTTCATGGCGTGGCAACACCTGGCTTGTTCACTGTGGAGTGAGGCCAGGCCGCGTCAACGCTCAGATGCCGCCGCC
>JBIKTO010000293.1:0-4190 GCA_044348065.1 Cyanobium sp. | reverse complement strand
CGAGCTTCAGCCAGCCGGGGGAGGCCAGGGTCAACCAGGGCACCAGCAGGGCCGTGGCCAGGAAGGCGGGCTGGCGGGAGAGCTGGGCCATCAGGGGCGCACCACCTGCACCCAGTCGACGGCCTCAAGGGGCGCGCCCAGCTGCACCACCGCCTCCGGCGCCGGATCGGCGCCGATCTCCACGCTCTGGATCACCCCCACCGGCAGGTTGGGGGGCACCAGGGTGCTCGCCGGGGAGGTGACCACCACATCGCCGGGACGAACCTGGGGATCCTTCTCGAGGAAGCGCAGCAGCGGCCGGCCGGTGCCCACGCCGCTGAGCAGACCATGGGTCTGGCTGCGCGCCACCCAGACCCCCACCCGGCTGGTGGGATCGGTGAGCAGGGTGACCCGGGCGGTGCTGGGGGTGACGGCGCTGATCCGACCGATCAGCCCCCCCGGCGCGAGCACCGCCTGGCCGGCTCGAAGCCCCTCCAGGGCCCCCGAGCCGAGCAGCAGTTGCTGCCACCAGCCGAGGGGCTCCCGGGAGATCACGGGCGCCCGCAGCCGGTCGGCGGAATCCTGCTGCAGCTCCAGCAGCTGGCGCAGACGGCGGTTGTCGCGCTCCAGCGCCCCGAGGCGCAGCTCCTGCTCGCTGCGGGCGGCGGAGCGCAACCATTCGGCCTGGGCGGTGCCCGGCCAGAAGGGGCGACTGATCAGGGCATAGAGATCGGCCAGCCCCGCCCCCTTGCTGAGGCGAACGGCCAGCAGGGCGACGAACACCAGAATCCATGGCCAGGCCTGCCGCAGGGGCCGCAGGGCGCCCAGCCGGGCCCAGCGCGAGGCCGGCATCGGCCTCAGGCCACGGGGCGGGTGAAGTCGGGCGTGTCGAGCACCCGCTTGAGGCGCTCAAAGTCTTCGAGCACCATGCCGCAGCCGTTCACCACGCACAGCAGAGGCTCCTCGGCCACGTGGGTGAGGATGCCGGTCTCATGGCTGATCAGGTCGCAGATGCCCCGCACCAGGGCGCCGCCTCCAGCCAGCATGATGCCCCGGTCCACGATGTCGGCGGCCAGCTCGGGGGGGGTGCGCTCCAGCGTGCGCTTCACCGCCTCCACGATCACGTTGAGAGGCTCAGCCATCGCTTCGCGCACATCACCGGCGCGCACATTGATCGTGCGGGGCAGGCCGGAGAGCAGGTGCAGGCCGCGCACGTCCATGGAGGTCTCGTCGTGGGCGTCGTCGGGGAAGGCGGAGCCGATGCGGATCTTGATGTCCTCGGCCGTGCGCTCGCCCACCACCAGGTTGTGCACCTTCTTGAGGAAGACGCTGATGGCCTCGCTGAGCTCGTCGCCGGCCACGCGCACCGACTCGCTCAGCACCGTGCCGCCCAGGCTCAACACCGCCACCTCGGTGGTGCCGCCGCCGATGTCCACGATCATGGTGCCCACCGGTTCGGTCACCGGCAGGCCCGCACCGATGGCGGCCGCCACCGGCTCATCGATCAGGTGCACCTGGCGGGCTCCGGCCAGGCCCGCGTCCCGCACCGCCCGACGCTCCACGCCGGTGACGCCGCTGGGGATGCCCACCACCAGCCGCGGCGCGATCACGCCACGGCCCTCGTTGCCCTTCTCGATGAAGCTCTTGATCATCAGCTCGGCCGCGTCGAAATCGGCGATCACCCCATCCCGCAGCGGCCGTACGGCCCGGATGTTGCCGGGGGTGCGGCCGAGCATGAGCTTGGCCTCCTCACCCACCGCCAGGGGAACGTTGCGCTCCAGGTCGATGGCCACCACCGAGGGCTCATCCAGCACGATCCCCTTGCCGGAGATGTACATCAGGGTGTTGGCCGTGCCCAGATCGATGCCGATGTCCCGGGAGAGCTGAAAGCGACGGAAAAACACGGCTGGGGGCGGACCGGACAGAGAATGCTCGGATCCTAGGGGTCGTTGACCCGATGGTCCGGGGGATGGGGCGGCGGAGCGGCTGGTGGAACGAAGAGGAGGTGGCCCCCGGCGACGGGTGCCGCATCATTGATCCATCGAATCCTGAGAAGAGCCATGGGCGTCAACTCCGTCACCCTCGTCGGCCGGGCCGGCCGCGATCCCGAGGTGCGCTACCTCGAATCCGGCAGTGTGGTTGCGAACCTCACCATCGCCGTCAACCGCCGCAGCCGCGACGATGAACCGGACTGGTTCAACCTGGAGATCTGGGGCAAGCAGGCCGAGGTGGCCGCCAACTACGTCCGCAAGGGCTCGCTGGTGGGGATCATCGGCTCCTTCAAGCTCGACCGCTGGACCGACAAGGCCACGGGTGAGGAGCGCAGCAAGCCCGTGGTGCGCGTCGACCGGCTCGAACTGCTGGGCTCCCGCCGCGACAACGAGGCCGCGGCCTCCGGGGGCTTCGGCGGCGGCGAGCCCAGCGAGGAGGAGGTTCCGTTCTGAACGGCGGCCGACCGGCCCGCACCGGGCCAGGACTTGTGCCAGTCGCCCAGCCGGGCTAAAAAGCGGCACGAAGCCTCTCGGGCGCCCTCCCTGGGCGCCTTTTTGCTGGGTGCCACCCGGGGCCCGGACAGGCGCTCAATGGCTGTCCTGCCGCTTCTTCCAGGTGCGCAGGCCCAGCCAGGTGGCGAAGCCGAGCACCGCCACCACCAGCAGCACCTTGATCACCTTGGTCACAGGCTCCAGCCACAGTTCCACATTCACGTAGGCCTCACCGAGGCCGTAGCCCGCCAGGGTGAGCAGCAGGGTCCAGATCAGGCTGCCGGCGGTGGTCCAGATCAGAAAGGGCACCAGGGGCATCAGCTCGATGCCCGCCGGCACGGAGATCAGGGTGCGGATGCCGGGAATGAGCCGTCCCCAGAACACCAGGGCCGTGCCGTGGCGGTTGAACCAGTCGCGGCTGCGCTTCAACTCCTGGGGGCTGATGCCGATCCAGCGGCCATGGCGCTCCAGCCAGTGCTCGATGCGCTCCTCGTTCACCAGCCGACCGATGCCGTACCAGGGCAATGCCCCGAGCACGGTGCCCAGCAATCCCGCCAGCACCACCGGCACCAGGGCCAGCTGGCCGCTGCGCACGTAAAAGCCACCGAGGGGCATGATCAGCTCGGAAGGGATCGGCGGGAAAAGGTTCTCCAGGAACATCGCCGCGAAGATGGCCCCGTAGCCCGCGACAGGGTTGGCCTGCACCGCTTGGCCGATCAACTCGGGCAGCTTCTGAATCAGTTCCAGCGCCAAGGGTCGGTCTGCGGCGAATCGCCGTCAGTCTTCCATGGGTGGGTTCCCATGGCCGGCCGAAGGCCGCCAAGAAAAAAGCCGGCCCCGGATGGGGCCGGCCGGAGAGGCAGGCGAGAAGCCCGGCTGCGGGTGGGGGCTCAGTAGCGGTAGTGCTCGAGCTTGTAGGGGCCTTCGACAGGCACGTTGATGTAGTCGGCTTGCTCCTGGCTGAGCAGCGTGAGCTTGGCGCCGATCTTGTCGAGGTGGAGGCGGGCCACCATCTCGTCGAGGTGCTTGGGCAGCACGTAGACCTCCTTGCCGTACTGGTCGCCTTTGGTGAACAGTTCGATCTGAGCCAGCACCTGATTGGTGAAGGAGTTGCTCATCACGAAGCTGGGGTGGCCGGTGGCGCAACCCAGGTTCACCAGGCGGCCTTCGGCGAGCAGGATGATGCGGTTGCCACTGGGCAGGATGATGTGATCCACCTGGGGCTTGATGTTCTCCCAGGTGTACTGCTTGAGGGAGGCGACGTCGATTTCGTTATCGAAGTGGCCGATGTTGCAGACGATCGCCTGATCCTTCATGCGGATCAGGTGCTCGTGGCGGATCACCTGGAAGTTGCCGGTGGCGGTCACGAAGATGTCGATGTCCTCCACCACGTCATCGAGACGGACGACGCGATAGCCCTCCATCGCCGCCTGCAGGGCGCAGATCGGATCGATCTCGGCGATCATCACGGTGGCGCCGAGGCCGCGCAGCGACTGGGCCGAGCCCTTGCCCACATCGCCGTAGCCGAGCACCAGGGCCTGCTTGCCGGCCACCATCACGTCGGTGGCGCGCTTGATGCTGTCCACCAGCGATTCGCGGCAGCCGTAGAGGTTGTCGAACTTGCTCTTGGTGACCGAGTCGTTGACGTTGATCGCCGGGAACGGCAGTTCACCCGACTTCTGCATCTGATAGAGGCGGGCCACACCGGTGGTGGTCTCCTCGGTGACG
>JBIKTO010000024.1:0-12266 GCA_044348065.1 Cyanobium sp. | reverse complement strand
GGCTGGATCAGGTGAACGCCACCTTCAACATCCTCAGCCTCGATGGCCCGGCTTTTCGCTGCTGGGCTCAGCTGATGCATCGTCAGTCCGACACCCTTTATGAAGACGCGATGATCGCCGCCATTGCCAAGGTGCATCAGCTCACGGTGGTCACCCGCAACGTGGCTGACTTCAGCGGTTTTGGGGTGCCCCTGCTCAATCCGTTCACGACGGACGGGGAGCCGAGCTGACATGCCGCAGGATCCACTCGACCCATCCGACGCACAGCTGGTGGCTCAGGCCTGCGGCCGGGCCGCCCAGGTTCTCGGCCTCAGCCCCGAAGCGCTCAGCGAGGTGCTGAGCCAGCACCAACCCAGCGCCGATGGCATCGACCAGGAGCCCAAGACCCGTGAAGGACAGCCGCCGCTGCTGTTTCTGCGTGTCTACCGCAGCCTTCATGGTCTCTGCGGGGGGATCAGAGCCTGATGCGTCATTGGATCGAGCAGCCCAATCGTCACCTTGATGAACATCCACCTCGGCTGCTCTTAGCATGTATCGATGTTCTCAACTGCGTTGCTGATTACCTCGATTCCTTCTGCCATTGATGGCGGCACCGCTCTGTGTCAGGGCTTCAATGATGCAGGAGCTGCATAGCTCAGACCCCTTGGCAGCACTGGCATCCCGTCTAACCTGATGCCGCAGACCTGCCGCGCCCCTTGCTCCCCTCCGTCGTCGCCAGTGAGCTGGAACAGGTGGCGGCCGATGCCATCCGTACCTCCTCCAGGTCGGCGTCGATCGTGGGGATGGGACTGTGCATCCCTGCAGAGTAAGGCGATCGTCAGGCTCACAGCGCCGACCTCTCCGCCGGTCCCTGATCAGTCGTAGTGACTCCACATCCGCAGCACCTTCACGATCCGCTCCTCATCCAGCACCTGATAGACGAGGCGGTGCTGGATATTGATGCGCCGCGAACAGGCTCCACACAGATCTCCCACAAGTGCCTCGTAGGGAGGTGGATTCTGGTAAGGATCGACCGCCAGAAGCTCCAGTAGGGACTGAGCCTTGCTCTTCAGGGCTGGCGAAGCGGAGGCCAGTTTGCGGGCATCCTTCTGGGCCGTGCGGGTGAACAGGACCGTCCAGCTCACCAGCCCGGTTCGCTGCACAAATCCTGCACCGTTGTCGCCATTCCCTCCAGGATCGACTCGCGCATGCCAGGGATCGACACCAGGTGAAGCGTTTCCTGTATGGCGCGCCAATCCGCTTGCGAGAGCAGCACGGCACTGCCGCGCTTGCCATGGATCTCGACCGGCTCGTGGGATTGCCCGACCTCATCGATCAAGGCATAGAGGCGCCTGCGGGCCTCCGTCGCCGACACGCTGGTCACGGCTTACCCTGCAAACGTACGCAATACCGTACCAGCCCTGGGCGGGAGACGACTCCCCGCAGCCCAGCGGCGTTCAGCTTGCTGGCGCATACGCATCATCATGGCTAGGGTTGGGGCAAATGCAGCGCCCCATGGCCTTCGTCGCCGATTCCCCGGCTGTCCCGCAGGTCGCGGCACCCCTTACGGATGGGGAGCTGCTCCTGCAGGCCGTGTTCCGCGCCGCGGATGAGCTGGAGCTGAGCCGCACCGCTCTGGCCAGGGTGCTGGGCAAAGACCGCTCCACGCTCAATCGCGCCAAGGGCATGGATCCCGCATCCAAAACCGGCGAACTGGCGCTGCTGTTCATCCGCCTCTACCGCAGCCTCTCGGTGCTCGTCGGCCACGATCGCCAGCAGCTGCGCCACTGGTTTCACACCGCCAACCGCCACACCGGTGGCGTGCCAGCCGAGCAGGTGCAGCGCACCGAGGGGCTCGTGGAGATCGTGCAGTACCTCGACGCGATGCGGGCTCCGATCTGAGCGATGGATCTACGCCCCATCGTTGCCGCGGCTCCCGAAGGCCCCCTGCAGGGAACTGTGCTCCGGCTTGTGCAGCAGCAGGGCATCAACAGCCTGGGCCCCCTGGTGGACAGCCTCGAGCAGCTGGCACGCCTGGAAGCCCTGGTGGAAACCAGCAAGCCCCTTCCCCAGGCCACTGGCGCCGCGATTCCCAGCCATCCACTGCTCATCACCCCCTTCCGCTACCCGCCCCTGCGGCATGGCTCCCGATTCGGCAGCCGGCAGAGCCGGGGGATGTTCTACGGGTCGCGCAGCCGCAACGGTTGCCTGGTGGAAGGCGCGTTCTATGCCCTGCTGTTCTGGGAGGGGCTGATCGATCCACCACCTGCGCCCATCCGCCGCCGGCAGACGCTCTTTTCCGTGCTGCTGAACGCCAGCCGTGGCCTGCAGCTGCAGGCCATCGCTGATGCAGCGGTGCAGGCCACCCTTCGGGATCCCATCGCCTACGGCCCCACCCAACAGCTGGGTGCGTGGATGCGCGAGCACGGGATCGAGGCCTTCGAGTACCCCAGCGCCCGATCCAGCGAGGCACTGGTGCAGGTGGGTGTCCTGACTCCTGCGGTGTTCCAGTCCACCCCCTTCGACCATGTGGAGCTCACCGCCGAGCTCAGTGCGGATCACGTCTCCTTTCTCTGCCATGACGATGGCCAGCTGCATCCTTTCCCACGCGATCTGTTCCTGATCGATGGGCAACTTCCCCGGGCTGCGCCGTAATCAGGCCTGGAGTTGATGCACCCGCTGCATAGCTCAGACCCCTTGGCAGCACAGGCATCCCCTCTAGCCTGATGCCGCAGATCGGCCGCAGCCCTTGCTCCCCTCCGTCGTCGCCAGTGAGCTGGAGCAGGTGGCGGCCGATGCCATCCGCACCGCCTTCCACCCCACCACCGCTGGCTTCGCGGGGCTGATCGATCGCTTTCTGGCCGAGCGGCAGCGCCTGATCAAGGGGCCCTACGTGTCGATCGCCCTGCCGTTCCACCAGGGCCACCGCTCCGATTGGTTTCCTGAGCTGCAGCTGCCCTTCCCGCCCTGGCGGCACCAGGAGTTGGCCTTTCAGCGCCTCAGCCCCGGCTCGCCCCAGAACACCCTGGTGGCCACCGGCACCGGCTCGGGCAAGACCGAGGCCTTCCTCTACCCCTGCCTGGAGCACTGCCGCCTGGCCCAGCAGGCCGGCCAGCGCGGCGTGAAGGTGATCCTCATCTATCCGATGAATGCCCTGGCCACCGACCAGGCCAAGCGCATCGCCCGGCTGATCCACACCGTTCCGGCCCTCTCGGGCCTGCGCGCCGGCCTCTACATCGGCGATCAGGAGGAGCAGAGCGCCATTGCCATGGGCCCCGAGCAGGTGATCACCGATCGCGACACCCTGCACAAGGCCCCGCCCGACCTGCTGCTCACCAACTACAAGCAGCTCGACTACCTGCTGCTCCAGCCCCATGTGCAGGGCCTCTGGGCCCACAACGGACCCGGCGTACTCCGCTATCTGGTGGTCGATGAGTTCCACACCTTCGATGGCGCCCAGGGCACCGATCTCGCCTGCCTGATCCGCCGCCTGCGCGATCGCCTGCATTGCCCCGGTGAGGAGCTGATCTGCGTGGGCACCTCCGCCACCCTCGGCGATGCCGATTCCCAGGCCGAGATGCTCCACTACGCCGGCCAGATCTTCGGGAGCGGCTTTGATCGCACCAGCCTGATCCAGGAAGATCGGCTCACCCCGGCGGAGTTCTTCGAGGAAACGGCCTACGCCGACGACGATCAGGGCCTGCTCGTGCTGCCGCCCCCCAGCCCCGATCAGCAGGCCCTGCTCGATCCAGCCACCTATGGCGCTGCCTCGCGGGATCTGGAGGGGAGCCAGTTCGACAGCGACCGCGCCGATGCTGTGCGGCTCGCCTATCTGGCCGCCCAGGTGCCGCTCTGGTTCGGCGCCGAGCTGCCCCTGCCCGCCAGCGGCGATCTCAACGAGCTGCCCTGGCGGATCGAGCTGGGTCGCCAGCTGGGTCGCCTGCCGGCGGTGCAGAACCTGGTGCGGCAGGCCCACAAGCTCTGTTCGCTTGAGGAGCTGCTGGAGCGTTTCGCCCGCCAGCTCGGCATCGATGGCCGCTACCCGCTGCGCTTCCGCGTGCTGCTGCTCGATTCCCTCCTCGCCCTGATGGCCCACGCCCGCGGCCCCACCGGCCAGAGCTGGGTGCAGCTGCGCGTGCAGGTGTGGCTGCGGGAACTCAAGCGCATGGTCGCCACCGTCGGCCCCATCCCCCAGCTGGTGCACTCCGACGACCTCGACAGCAACGACGGCGATCAGCACCTGCCCGTGGTGCACTGCCGCGACTGCGGCGCCACCGGCTGGACCTCCACCCTGCTGCACCAGAACGCCAGCCAGCTCGACCCAGCCCGCAACCTGCGCAACTTCTACCGCGCCTTCTTTGCCCGCGATCCGCTGGTGCAGGTGGTCTTCCCGAAGCGAGCCCTACCGGTGGATGGCAGCGCCAGTCAGCCGCTCTCGGATCAGGAGCGCCTGTTCTGCAGCGACTGCCTCACGATTCAGGATCCCGCCGACCGGCGCACCACCCCGGCCCAGGCATCCCCCTGCTGCCAGAGCTGCTCCAGCGCCAACCTGCTCGTGGTGGAGGTGCCGGTGGCCACGGTGCGCGACCGCCACGACCACCTCCACTTCAGCTCCGACTGCCCCTATTGCAGCGCCCACCAAAGTCTGCTGTTGATCGGTGCCTCGGCCGCCAACCTCACCAGCACCTGGTCGTCCTGCCTATTCGCCTCCAGCTACAACGCCGACCGCAAGCTGCTCACCTTCTCCGATTCGGTGCAGGACGCCGCCCATCGCGCTGGCTTCATCTCAGCTCGGGCCTACCGCACCTCCTTTCGCACCGCCCTCACCCGCACGGTGCAGCGGAGCCCTGAGCCGCTCGATCTCCCCGCGCTGCAGAAGGCTTTTCTGCAGCACTGGCGCCAGCAGCTGCCCGATCCGCTCGATTTCGTCGCCACCTTCCTGCCCGCCGATCTGGAATGGATCAAGGAATGGGCTGAGATCGAGACAAGCGCCCAGCCGGTGCTGGCGCCCGACAGCCCGCTGCTGGAGATCGTCGAGAAGCGCCTGGCCTGGGAGCTGATGGCGGAATTCGGCTACCGCTCCCGCCTGGGCTCCTCGGTGGAGCAGGCCGGGGTGCTCGCTGCCGCCATCCATCCCGACCGGCTGGCCGCCCTGCTTCCGCCGCTCCTGGATCAGCTGCGCAACGAGTTCGAACCGCTGCGCCAGCTCACCGCCGATACCCTGCTCCGCTTCCTGCTGGGCTGGCTCCAACACCTGCGCCAGCGCGGCGCCCTGCCGGTGGCGGAGATGGTCCTGCCCCGGGGCGGTGTGGGTGACTACATCACCAGCGGCGGCACCAGGCCCTTCTGCTTCCGAAAGGTCCGCCACCTGCCCAACCTCGGGCCCTCCTCCAACAAGCCGATCTTCCTCACCTCCGCGCGCGGCAACGGCAGCTTCGAAGCGTTGGCCAACCGCAACGGCCGCTCCACCTGGTCGATGGGCTGGTTGGCCAAGTGCATCGGCCTGCCCACGCCCGCCAGTGAGTCGGCGGAGTGGATGGCGCCGGCCCTTCAGGCGCTGGTCGCCAACCTGGAAGCCGCTGGCCTCCTCCAGGCCATGCCGCCGGGCGAGCGGGGCGAGCAGATCTGGGGCCTCAACCCCACCGCCGTGCAGGTCAGCGCAGCGGTGGCCAGCCTGCGCTGCAACCGCTGCGGCGACGGCCAGACCATCCCCCTCGCCCAGCGCGACAGCTGGGAGCCCATGCCCTGCCTGGTGAACGGCTGCCAGGGGCACTACGCCGCGGACGCCAAGGGCGGTCTGCCGCTCTACCGCCGCCTCTATGCATCCGGCCAGGTGCACCGGATCATCGCCCGCGAGCACACCGGCCTGCTCTCCCGCAGAGACCGCGAGCGACTTGAGAACCAGTTCATCCACGACGGCCCCCGCTCGCACCCCAACCTGCTCTCGGCCACCTCCACCCTGGAGATGGGCATCAACATCGGCGATCTCTCCACCGTGCTGCTCTGCTCGGTGCCGCCGGAGCCGGCCAACTACCTGCAGCGCGTCGGCCGGGCCGGGCGCCGCGATGGCAATGCCCTGGTGGCCGCCATCGTCAACGGCACCCCCCACGACCTCTACTTCTACGGCGAGCCCAGCGAGATGCTCCAGGGCAAGGTCACACCCCCTGGCTGCTACCTCGATGCCGGCGCCATCCTCAGCCGCCAGCTGGTGGCATTCAGCCTGGATCGCTGGGTGCAGAGCGGCATCGCCAATGATGCCCTTCCCCGCCGTCTCCGGGCCGCCCTCGATGCGGTGGAGCTCTCCGACTGGGAAGTGAAGCGCCAGCGCTTTCCCTTCACCTGGCTGGAGTGGACTCGCCAGCACCAGCACACCCTGGTGGCCGACTTCCTGGCCCTGTTCGACCAGAACACGGTGAAGGAACCCTGCCGCGAGCAGCTGCGCCAACACCTGCTCGCCGAGGGCGACGCCACGCCGATCTTTCACCGTCTGCTGCTGCTGCGCCTGGAGGCCCTCGGCGCCGAGCGGCGGCGCCTGCTCAACCAGGGAAAACAGCTCGCCAGGCGCTACCGCAAGCTCGCCTTGATCCCGGCCGATTCCCGGCTGGAGGCCCAGAAAGAGGAGAAGGAAGCGGTGCTGCGCGAACAGGATGCTTACGCCGATCTGCGCAGGGAGCTGGAGAATCGGCCGCTGCTGCAGATGCTCACCGACGAGGGCTTCCTGCCCAATTACGCCTTCCCGGAAGCCGGCGTCACCCTCAAGTCGGTGCTCTGGCGCCGCCTCACCCGCAGACCCCAGGCCGGCCGCACCAGAGAAGACCTCCATCCCCTCAGCTACGAGCGCCCGGGCAGCGTGGCCATCCGCGAGCTGGTGCCCGACAGCACCTTCTATGCCCAGGGCCGCCGGGTGAAGATCGATCAGATCGATCTCACCCTCAATCCGATCGAGCGCTGGCGCTTCTGCCGCGCCTGCAGCTTCAGCTGCCAGGAAGGGGAGCAGAGCTTCCAGCAGCAGGTCTGCCCCCGCTGTGGTGATGCCAATTTCTGCGATGCCCATCAGGTGAAGGAGATGGCGAAGCTGCGCCAGGTGATCGCCACCAGCGACGACGCCCTCACCCGCATCGCCGACGACCGCGACGAGCGCAGCTCCACCTTCTTCCAGCGGCAGCTGCTGATCCAGCCCGATCTCAACCGTGTCGAAACCACCCTGGCGATCGACGACGCCGAATTCCCCTTCGGAGCGGAGTTCATCGCCTCCACCACCTTCCGCGAGATCAACTTCGGGGCGCTCAATCCGGTCGGCAATGGCCACCTGATCGCCGGCCAGCAGTTCCGCGGGCGCGGCTTTGAGATCTGCAGCGGCTGCGGCAAGGTGCTCTCCGGGCCGCCTGCCGCCAAGCAGCACGCCTACAGCTGCCGCTATCGCGACACCCCCGACAACGCCAGGGCCCGCAAGCTGCTGTTCATGTACCGGGAGTTCCCGTCAGAGGCGCTGCGCTTCCTGCTGCCCGATCGCCAGTTCTGGGATGACAGCGGCCAGAGCAGCTTCCAGGCCGCGTTGCGACTGGGGCTCAAAACCCACTTCAGCGGCAAGGTGGATCACCTCCAGCCCGCCGTCTCCAGTGAACCTCAGGCGCCAGCCAACGGCGGCGGCCCTGGCAACCAGCGCAAGACGTTCCTCTACCTCTACGACTCCATCCCCGGCGGCACCGGCTACCTGCGTCAGCTGGTGGAGCAAGGCGGTGAGCGGTTGCGGGAGGTGTTCGAGGCCGCCCGCGGCGTGATGCAGGCCTGCCCCTGCAACGACGGTTGCTACCGCTGCCTGTTCGCCTACCGCAGCCGCTACGAACGCGATCGCATCAGCAAGGCCCGGGCGCTGGAGCAGCTGCAGGCCCTGCTGGGCCGCTGGCAGCACCTGCGGAGCAGCCGCCGCAGCCTCACCGCCGTCACGATCACCACCCAGGTGGAGAGCGAACTGGAGGATCGATTCCTTGATGCCCTGCGAGAAGGCCGCGGAGCCCCAGCGGGCATCACGATCAGGCTCACGGCCGACACCTGGCGCGGCGACACCGCTTTTCACCTGCGGGTCAACCAGGCCAACTGGATCCTCCAGCCCCAGGTGCAGCTCGGCCCGGAGCAGGGGATCGACGAACCCTCCCGCTGCGACTTCCTGATCACCCCCACCAGCGGTGGCCGCCCGATCGCCGTCTACACCGATGGCTGGGACTATCACCGCGGCCGCCTGGCGAAGGATGGGCGCCAGCGCATGGCGCTGCAGCGCTCCGGCCGCTACCGCTTCTGGTCCCTCTGCTGGGACGACATCGTCGGCCGGGTCAACGGGCCTGCGGATCCCCTGCCCGCCAATGGGCTGCAGCAGGGCCTGACCCCCAGCTTTCGCCGTGATCCGGCCGCCTTTGCCGAGCAGTGGCTGGCCCGTTCACGCTTCCCGGCCGCCGATCTCCCGCCCGCCGGTGAGAGCGATCTGCTGGCTCGCGACCTGCGCTGGCTGCAGGAGAGCAACAGCTATCAGCACCTGCTCGCCTACCTCAGCCTGCCCAGTGAAGCCAGCCGCGTGCTCGCCTGGGAGGGCCTGGCGCACACCTTCTGCCTGGCCCAGATGGGCCAGGACATCAGCCAGGGCATGCCCGCCGACATCCAGGGTCCGCTGGAGAACCTGAGCCTCATGCCGCATCTGGAGCAGTGGCGACCCGAACGCGAGCGGGGCCAGGCCGGCCAATGGCTGGAGCAGGCACACGGCTTTGCCGTGCTCACCTGCATCGATCTGGGGGGCCACATGGCCCGCCACCGCGATGCCAGCTTCCGGGCGCTGCATTTCGATCCCACCGCCGTTGCCGCCGATGGGGAGCAGCAACAGGGCTGGCGGGAGTGGTTGCGCCAGGGCAACCTCTTCCAGTTCCTGCCCCACATGCTGCTGAGCACTCCCGGCTGCACCGGAGCCGAGGTCGACAGGGTCGATGTCGTGGACAGTGCGCCGGAGGCAGCAGGGCCAGGGGCGGGCGAGTCGACTGCAGCTCCCCAGCCTTCGGCGGCCTGGGCTGAGAGCCTCAGCTTTGCTACCGCCCATGCCAGGGACTGCCTGGAGCTGCTCGCAGCCCTCCAGTCCCAGCTCGATCCCCTCGGCATCGAGCCGCCGGAATTCGGCTATGAGCTGGAGGGGCCCCGCGGGGAATCCTGCGCGGAGCTGGAGATGGCCTGGCCTGCCCACCAGGTGGCCGTGGTGCTCGATGACGCGCTGCTCGATGACAGGGTGGTGCCACCACCGGACGGCTGGCGCCTTTTCCCGATCCACACCCCGGCCGAGGTCGTTCTGGCCGCCCTTCAGCCATGAGCCATCCACCCCTGCGTGTCGCCGCCTCCCGCGGTTTCTTCAAGGCGCTCAACGCCCTGCCGGAACGCGGTCGGGCCAAGGTCCACAAGTTCATCGTGCAGTTCATGGATGAGCCCACCGGCAGCGGGCTCAACTACGAGCGCATCAACGGCAGCCGCGATCCCCAGCTCCGCTCCCTGCGCGTCGATCAGGACTACCGCTGCATCGTCCGCGCTCCGGAGAAAGGCAGCACCTACGTGCTCCTCTGGGTCGACAAACACGACGACGCCTACGCCTGGGCCCGCCGCATCGCCTGCCAGGTCAACCGCGTCTCCGGTGCTCTCCAGATCGTTGATGTGGAGCAGGCCGAGCAGTCGGTGGGCGATGCGATCAGCGCCGCGGTGGAGCAGGCCCTGGCCACCATGCCCCAGGCCCAGGCCGCGCTCTTCTCAGGTCTCACGGATGACGATCTGACCCGGATCGGCGTGCCTCCAGCCCTGCTGCCTTCCGTGCGGGCCCTGCGCCATGAAGACGACCTGGCCAGGCTCCTGGAGTGGCTGCCGCCGGAATGCGTCGACGCTCTCATCCTCCTGGCCGACGGCCGAGAGCTCGCTGAGGTGCTGGCGGAGCTGGAGAAGGATTCCGGTGGTGACATCGATCCCGACGATGTCGACACGGCCCTGGAACGGGTCGACAGCCAGGCGGAATTTGTCGTCATCACCGACGACGAAGCGATGGAGGCGATGCTCTCGGCGCCGATGGAGCAGTGGCGCGTCTTCCTCCATCCCAGTCAACGGCGGCTGGTGGAACGCCATGCCAGCGGCCCGGTGCGGGTGCTCGGCGGCGCCGGCACCGGCAAGACCGTGGTGGCGATGCACCGCGCCCGCTGGCTGGCCCAGCAGATCCTCGATGGACCCGAAGCGGGCCGCAGCGATCGGGTGCTGTTCACCACCTTCACCCGCAACCTCGCCACCGACATCCGCAGCAACCTCGCCAAGATCTGCACGCCGCAGCAGCTGCAGCGCCTGGAGGTCACCCACCTCGATGCCTGGGTGAGCGGCTACCTGCGCAGCCAGGGTCTCAAGATTCGCCAGTTCGACAAGGCGGCCAGGGCGGCGGCCTGGAACGTGGCCTGGCTGGTGGCCGATCCCGCCCTGGGGCTCGATCAGCGCTTCTACGAGGAGGAGTGGAAGGAGGTGGTGCTGCCCCAGGGATGCACCACCCTCGATGAGTACCTGGCCGCCAGGCGTCTGGGCCGGGGCACCCGGCTCAATCGGCAGAAACGGGTGCAGATCTGGCCAGTGTTGGATGCCCTGCGCTCCGAACTGCGGCAGCGCGGGCTGTGGGAGCCGGAGGAGGCCAAGCAGGCCGCTGCTGATCGCCTGGCGGCCTCAGGCCAGCCGGCTCGCTACCGGGCCGTGATCGTGGATGAGGCCCAGGATCTCGATGCCGCCGGCTTCCGCCTGATCCGCGCCCTCGCCGGCCCTGAGCATTCCGATGATTTGTTCATCGTCGGCGACAGCCATCAGCGCATCTACGGCCGGCCGCTGGTGCTCAGCCAGTGCGGCATCAACGTGCGCGGCCGCTCCCGCAAGCTGCGGATCAACTACCGCACCACCGAGGAAACCCGCGCCTGGGCCACCGCCGTTCTCGCGGGATTGCCGTTTGATGACCTCGATGGCGGCTCCGATGGCAACCGCGACACCCGCTCCCTGCTCCACGGTGACCCCCCCCTGATCCGCCAGTTCGATGATCCGGCGGAGGAGCAGCGCTTCCTTGTAGAGCTCATCCACTCCTTCCAGCAGGGCGGCCAGTCCCTCGGCTCCACCTGCGTCACAGCCCCCAGCAGCGAAGCCGTCAAGACCCTCGCTGAGCGCTTCGAGGCCGCTGGCATCACCACACGGGTGATCACCCAGGAGGAGGCGGATGACCCCAGTGAGAACGCCCTGCGCCTGGCCACCATGCACCGCGTCAAGGGGCTGGAGTTCGATCACATGCTCATCCCCGGCCTCAACGCCGGCGTGCTTCCCAATCGCCTGGTGCTCAACGACTGTCCCGACCAGGTCTCCAGGGACGCCTTTGAGCAGCGAGAACGCTCCCTGTTGCATGTGGCCGCCACCCGTGCCCGCAAGCGCGTTGTGATCACCTGCTCCGGGGAACCTTCTCCCTATCTGCCCCTGCGATGAGCCCGAGGACTGACGACGCGCAGGCTTCCGCCGCCGCCGCCGCCCGCACCATCGCCCTGCAGATGCTTGAGGAGCGCGGCCGCGGCGCCGTGCTGGTGGGCGTGGCCCGGGTGGATGCGGCCCTGGAGAGCCTGCTGCAGGCCGTCCTGCTGCCGGCGGCCGGAGCCACCGACACCTTCTTCCAGCCCGATCGGCCCCTGGGCTCCTTCGGGGCGCGCATCACCCTGGCGGCCCGGCTGGGGCTGATCGAGCCGTTGGTGGCGCAGGCCCTGCAGACCCTGCGGCGGGTGCGCAACGCCTTCGCCCACTCCACCACCACCGCCACCCTCAGCGATCCCGGCCACGCCGACCGCCTGGCCCAGGCCTACGTCGCCGCCCGCGCCAATGCCCTCTGGGCGCCGCTGGAGCGGATCCTGCAGGAGCAGAGCGCTGGGGAGAGCACCCCCCTCGATCCCGCCCTGCGGGACTACATTCTTTTGATCACAATCCTGGTGGCCTTCCTGGAGGCGGCGGCGCAGCAGCTGACGCCCTACAGGCCCTCGGTGGTGATGCGGTTTGGGGGGATCGGGGGGTAGGCGCAGAAGCAGCGCCCTGCCAGCCTCGCCAACCTGGGACCATCTCCGCACCGCAAGGCCCATGCCCCAGCGCTTGATCATCTCCGACAACCCCGAGGACCCGGGCAACCCGCTGGTGCTCGATGGCGAGGCGATCGACGCGGCGGCCAAGGATCCGGTGGCCATCGGCAAGGTGATGGTGGATCAGGTGTGGGCGGAGGG
>JBIKTO010000023.1:0-12297 GCA_044348065.1 Cyanobium sp. | reverse complement strand
GCTTTCGGGATGTGCAGAAAAAGAATAGACATAGCCAGTTTGGCGTGAGAGAGCGGGGAGGTGAGGGGATAGTATCAGCCGGTAGGCTGAGAACTGTCAGGTTAGGCAGTAAAATGCCAACTTTGGTAGTTATGTGACTTCTTCTTGCATTAACCACTGCCGATAATCTCTGCAGCCGGCTCGATAGCCTTCCCGTTTGGCACGAAGTAGCAACAGGATGTGCTGTTGTGATTCCTGTATTTCCGGTTCGGCTATGTTGAGTAATCTCTTGGCTTCATTCTCGAGGCCGGTTTCGAGATCAAAGCGATTCTGGGCCAACTCATAGCCAAAATATTTCATAAAAAATAATGCTTCGGTGCGAGAACGCTTGTACTCTTCGTTACAGGTGTAATGATGGCTATGGAAGACAATGGCATCATCGGCATAGGCCTTTGTTTTGCCTGTCTGGATGATCCAGTCTGCCCATAGTTGGTCTTCACCGTAGTCAAGATCCGGATAGGGGGACTCTTCCCATACCGATTTGCGCATACAGGAGTTGTTGTCCGAGTAGTAGTGCAGAAATTGTCTCCATGAGGGACTCTCAGCATAATACCGTTCAAGGTTATCTGATTTGCGGTAAATACCCTCGGCTTCAAAAGCGGCAAAGTGTGAGTTCATCCAGAGCGATAGATAACCCGGATGATCCTGATGGGCAAGATGGCGTCCAAAAACACCTGCCACGTCTTCCGATTGCAGCAGTGGATTGATGAGATTCCGCAGCCAATGCTCGTTGGCAGGGATGGCATCCTGCGTGATGAACGCCACCAGGGGAGCCTTGGCCAGTGCGATGGCTAAGTTACGTGTCCGTCCATGTTGAAACTCCTTCTGTGCAATTCGATAGACGGAAAGGTTGGCTGCACTCGGTAGTGAGTCAATACTGCCATCGTTGGACTCGCTATCAATGATCAGCAGTTCAAAACCAGCGGCGAGCTCCTGCTGAAGCGCGCTTGCGACCACTTCTTGCAACAACGGTCCGCCATTGAACGTGGGGATGACTACAGTAGCCTGATAGGGCGCTGGGGTGGCTTCCGTCAACGTTTGATAGCTTTGCGCCAGGTAGCGCGCCGACATGTTGGCATGCAGGTTGGCGCCGGCTGCTTTGTGTTGCACCTCCTCCCGGATGAACTGTTCAACCCTGGCGAAGGATTTCTCCCAGCTTGTTGACTGAACCCACGCCAGACCTGCCTCCGCCACCTGCTGGCGCCGCTCCGGGTCCATCGCCAACTCATCGATGGCTTTGGCGATCCCTCGAGGGGAAGGCTGGCTCAGTCGCAGAACTCCGTCTGGGTAGATGGCTCGCGTGCTGTCATTATCAATCTCGATGACCGGTAGGCCACAGGCCATCATCTCCTGGGGGACGAGCGCATAGTTTGTGGCGGAAAATGTCAGGCCGATGTCACAGCTTCTGTAAAGTTCGGCGAGCTCCTGCGGACTGAGTATGCCGTTGTCGATTCCGGTCACAGTGCGGGGCAGCATCACCCGTCCTTGTTGTTCCCCGAACAGCTCAACGCAGAGGGTGTAGTGCTGCTGGTTCACCAAGCCGAGCCCTTCGATGGCCAGGCTCACGGCCCTGCGTTCCGTGCGTGTTCGTGCATAGAAAGCAATGCGGATAATCGGCTTGCCGTCCCGGTCCCTTCCCTTCTTTTTGAGTCCGCTGGCGTTGCCGCCAGCGAGGTGGGAGATTCGCTGCTGTGGGTAGTAAACAGAAGGATTGTAGGAAAGACTAAAGTATGTAGATTTCCTGCCAAATCGCTCTCTCATAATCTTATCTAGCCATGTGCTGGCGCAGATTGTCTTGAGTTTTGAGCTGTAGGTTAATTCAGCCTGTAGAGCCTGGGCTCCACGAGGAAAGAAGAATGGCTCGTAATCCTGGACCAGGTAAAACTTTTCTGTGAAGCTCTTATGGGCACTCACCAGCTCTACGGTGTCCCAGCCGGTCGCAATCAGCGCATCTCCTTGGCAGAAGGCGAAGTGGGCCGAAAGGGGATGGATCTGGGCTTTGATTGGCTGGTAATGGCGAACCGCGCTTGCCTGAGGCCCTTCTGGGTGATTGATGGAATGGTAGTCCTTAACCCACAGCGTGCATTGATGGCCAGCCTTCTCCAGGTGGAGAACCATACGGAAGATCGTCATGTGACCCCCTCCCCCTGGTGTGAAATCGGGAATAACAATATGGATATTCAGCGCCTTAAGGTCTGGGGCGGCACGGCGATCAGCGCTGCTTGTCTCCTTGGTGATGGCCAGGACACGTTGATAGTCGGCTGTGGTGGTTGGTTGTTCATTGTCTGCCGTCAGTGCAATCGGGCGGTTCCAGGGAAGTGTTGCCTGGAATGCACTGATTTCATGCTGACGCTTAATGCGTTCGACGATTTCGGGAAATTGTTCTGGCCATCTTGTGATCAGATATAAAGGATTCGACTCCAGTCGATAGGTCCATGGATACAGGGAATAGAAATCCTGGTTGCTGAAGATCGGATTTGGCTTTCTTGAGCTTTCCCGACATCCGAACACCGTATAGTGCATAAGGGCATCATGCCGGCTGGCATTCAGCATATCGGAGTGGATCTCTCGATAGTATGCATCGTCAAAGAAGTCGCTGATCAATGTCGCCATACGCTCGTTCTCAATCCCCTGAAGGGCATGTAAGGTATGGCGTCCCGTCTGAAGGAAGTCCTGCTCGTACTCCTGGTGTATCTCCTGGACCGTGTGGCTGTCCAGGCTCTGCCCACGCGATTCACAGATCACGCGCCATGGCAGCCAGGCTTCAGCTGCATCGGCAGGCAGGTTGGGATCGGTCTCCTTGACTGCCTCATAGAGAGCCTGGGCGAATGGACTTGTCCTCGCCACAATCTCATGGCCCATGCTCCGCAGATAGCTGCGAGCGATTTGTTTGAGAGTTTCAGGATACTGACTCTCCTCGATCTGCAGCGCTAGCTCCTTGGCCTGCTCATGGTTTTGATTGCGGGCTTCCCGCTGGAATCGGCTGAAGATGGTCATTTTTCCTCGCGAATAGGTTTTGGGATCAGCAGGCGGCGTGCCAGTCGGGATGGCTGAGGTACCAGCGAACAGTTTGATTCAGACCTTTTTCAAATCCATGGCGTGGCTGCCAGCCCAGTTCTTCGCAGATCAGACTGGGATCGATGGCGTAGCGCCGATCATGTCCGGGGCGGTCCTGAACGGAGCTGATCAAGCGCACATGGGGTGCATGATCAGGTCGCTCCTGATCCATCAATGTGCAGATGGCTTGCACCACTTCCAGATTGTTTCGCTCTCCATGACCGCCGATGCAGTAGCTCTGGCCTAGTCGCCCCCGTGTAGCCGCCAGAAGCAGGGCATCGACATGGTCTTCGACGTACAGCCAGTCCCTTACGTTCAGGCCATCGCCGTAGACCGGGATCGCTTCCCCTGCCGCTGCCTTGCGAATCACCACCGGGATCAGTTTTTCGGGGTACTGCCATGGTCCGTAATTGTTACTGCAATTTGTGAGTACCACGGGCAGGCCGTAGGTGTGGTGCCAGGCATTCACGAGATGGTCGCTGGCTGCCTTGCTGGCTGAGTAAGGGCTGCGGGGGTCGTAGGGGGTCGTTTCCCGGAAGCGACCGGTCGCCCCCAGGGATCCGAACACCTCATCGGTGCTGATGTGGTGGAAGCGAAAGGCCTGCTGCCGTTCCCCCGTCAACCCTTCCCAATGGCTGCGCACCGCCTGGAGCAGGTGGAACGTCCCCAGCACGTTGCTTTCCAGAAATGCGGCCGGTCCGCTGATGGAACGATCGACGTGGCTCTCCGCCGCCAGATGCATCACCAGATCCGGATCGGCAAGGCGCACGGCTTCCGCGGTGGCATCCGCATCGCTGAGGTCCACCGTGAGCAGCTGGTGTCGCGTTCCGGCAACCGTTTCTCCCAGCGCCTTGATCACGGAGTCGATGCTGGTCAGATCACTGGCATAGCCCATTTTGTCGAGGTTGAACACCGTCGCCTGGCTCTCCTGCAGCAGCCGACGCACAACGGCCGAGCCGATGAAGCCCGCTCCTCCCGTCACCAGAACCCGCTGACGGCCCTGGAGTAGCGCTACTACATCAGGGGGGGAGTGGAGTGGAGCGGAGCTGTTCATCGGGATGGGGAGGAGGGTTCGCGAGGGTTGGGGAAGCTTGGTCTTGTCGGCTCAGGGGACGGGAACACGCCTGATGACCTCCGTCAGGGCGGTTCGCCAGTGTTTCGCCTCCAGGCCCAGGATCTTTCGGCTCTCGTCGCAGTCGAGGAGGGAATAGGCCGGTCTTCGGGCGGGTGTCGGGTAGTCGCGGCAGGGGATGGGCTGGACCTGGGCGGCCTTGTCCAGCCGGCCCAGGCAGACCCCCACTTCGCCGATCGCCACGGCGAAGTCGTACCAGCTGGCGGCACCGGCATCGCTCCAGTGCAGCACCCCACCCACCCCTTGGCGGATCCCCGCCCAGCAGGCCTGGGCCAGGCCCGGCGTTCCCGTGGGACAGCCCACCTGGTCGGCCACGACCGCTAGCTCTTCGTTGGCGGATGCCTTGCTGCGGTGCAGACGCAGCATGGTGAGGAGAAAATTCTTACCCACCGGCCCGTAGACCCAGCTCGTCCGCAGGATGCAATGTTGCGATTCTGGAAGCCATCGCTGGATCGCCGCCTCCCCGCCGGCCTTGCTGGCGCCGTAGACCCCGAGCGGCTGCCTCGCCTGCTCCGGCGCGTAGGGAGAGCCCTGTTCTCCGTTGAAGACGAAATCGGTGCTGACCTGCAGTAGCCGTCCACCGGTTCTGGCCAGGGTGGTCGCGAAGGCTTCGGGGGCACCGGCGTTGACGGCCTGGGCGAGTTCCGATTCGCTTTCGGCCCGATCCACGGCGGTGTAGGCGCCGGCGTTGAGAACCCAGTCGGGACGGTGGCGGAGAACCGCTGCCTGACAGGCCTCACCATCGGCAAGGTCGAGTTCGGCGCGGGAGGTGGCGATCAGTTCCACATCCGCCGGCTGGGTGGCGACCAGCTCCTGGCCCAGTTGGCCATCACGCCCGGTGAGCAGAACCTTGATCATGGGAAAACGTCACCACGGCCGAGGGCCTCCGCCAGGAGAGGAGCCGAGCCATCCTTGTCTGCGAGCAGCAGCGGCCCCCCGGCGAGATCGTCGAGAGGCCAGTCGATGGCCAGCTCCGGGTCATTCCAACGCAGCGACCGCTCACAATCCCGGTTCCAGAATCCGCTGGCTTTGTACAGGACATCCGCGGATTCGCTGAGGGTGAGGAAACCATGGGCAAAACCCACAGGTACCCAGAGCTGCCGATGGTTGGTGCCGCTCAAGCGGGCCCCTACCCACTGGCCGAAGCTGGGGGAACCACGGCGGATGTCGACCGCCACATCAAAGATCTCGCCGCTGACGCAACGCACCAGTTTCCCCTGCGGCTCCGGCTCCAGCTGGTAGTGGAGACCCCGCAGCACCCCGCGGCAGGAGCGGGACTGGTTGTCCTGAACGAACTGGGGCGCCTCCTCGGGGGATAGGGAAAGGCACGTGGCGAAGCTGCGTTGATTCCAGGTTTCCAGAAAGAAGCCCCGATCGTCACCGAAGATCCGCGGCGTCAGCAGCACAGGCCCAGGGACCGCGAAGTGTTCAGCCTCCATGGCTCACCTCCAGGGAGGTCTGCAGCGCCCCGTGGTCCGAGGGGGTCTCGGCCAGCAACTGCATCAGGTAGTTGCCGTAGCCGCTCTTGCGCAGCGGCTGCGCCAGCTGCTCGAGACTTTCCGTGTCGATCCAGCCCATGCGCCAGGCCACCTCCTCCGGGCAGCCCACCTTGAGGCCCTGCCGATGTTCCAACGTACGGATATAGCTGGCGGCCTCGTGCAGAGAATCGGGGGTGCCGGTGTCGAGCCAGGCCATGCCCCTACCCATCAACTCCACCCGCAGCAATCCATCCTCGAGGTAGAGGCGATTGAGGTCGGTGATCTCCAGCTCGCCCCGGGGGGAGGGGCGGACGCTGCCGGCCCGGGCGACGACGCTTTCGTCGTAGAAGTAGAGCCCGGTCACGGCATAGCGTGAGCGGGGCTGGCCTGGCTTTTCCTCGAGACTGAGCACACGTCCCTGCCCATCAAATTCGACAACGCCATAGCGCTCCGGATCACGCACCGGATAGGCGAATACGGTGGCACCGGCGGCGGGGCCGTTGCTGGCCTGCAGCTGGGGAATCAAATCATGACCATGGAAGAGATTGTCACCCAGCACCAGAGCCGCGGAGTGACCTGCGAGAAAGTCGGAACCGATCAGGAAAGCCTGAGCGAGGCCGTCAGGGCTGGCTTGAATCGCGTAATGAAGATCAATACCCCAACGGGAACCATCGCCGAGCAGGCGTTGAAAGGAGGCCTGATCTGCAGGTGTCGTGATAATCAGAATCTCGCGGATGCCAGCCAGCATTAATGTGCTGAGTGGGTAGTAGATCATCGGCTTGTCATACACCGGCATCAGCTGTTTGCTGACCGCTGTCGTGAGTGGCGCCAAGCGTGTACCGCTCCCGCCAGCAAGAATGATGCCCCGGCGTCGTGGTGTGGCGCTGTAGGGGGAAGGATGGATGGCGGTGGGAGGGATCAAAGCAAATGGGGGGGGTGGCAGAGCCGAAACAAGCGCTCAAGGCATCGCGTGCCTATCACTACATTTTCTCACAGAGACTGGCAAACGGATTGCAATGGACGCTACAGCGGGGCGCTGAATCGCTTGCTGCTGGGCAGGGTGCTTGCGGCTCGTGTCTCACCGGCAAAGCTGGGGGTTTGCAGTGGACAACTCATAGACAAGTGTGGCAGCTTTGAATTCGACTATGCATTCTTTGCAAGGTTTCTGGCTAGGCGGGGCTTGCCGGTCAGCTTTCTGTCATAGGCGCATGGGTCTGCCCTCCCCGCGCCGCTCCAGGAATTCGCTCACGGTGCTCTTCAGGCCATCCTCCAGGCGGATCTGTGCCGTCCAGCCCAGGGACGCCAGGCGGCTGACGTCCAGCAGCTTGCGGGGGGTGCCGTCGGGCTTGCTGGTATCCCACTCGATGCGGCCGGCATAGCCCACGCATTCCGCCACCAGGGTCGCCAGGTCCCGGATCGTGATGTCGGTGCCCGTTCCGACGTTGACGAACTGACAATCGTCCGGTCCCGGCTGCCAGCGCTCCAGGCAGAACAGCGCGGCGTCGGCCAGGTCGTCCACATGCAGGAACTCCCGCCGTGGCGAACCGCTCCCCCAGCAGCGGACCAGGGGCGCCTGGCTCTCCCTGGCTTCCTGGAAACGGCGGATCAGGGCCGGCAGCACATGGCTGTTGGTGGGGTGATAATTGTCGCCAGGACCGTAGAGGTTCGTGGGCATCAGGCTGATCGCATCAAAGCCGTACTGGCGCCGCAGGGCTTGGCAGAGCTTGATGCCGGTGATCTTGGCGATCGCGTACCACTCATTCGTGGGCTCCAGCGCTCCCGTGAGCAGGGATTCTTCGCGGATCGGTTGGGGTGCCAGCTTGGGGTAGATGCAACTGCTGCCCAGGAAAAGAAGACGACGAACGCCATGCCGCCAGGCGCTCTCGATGATGTTGTTCTGGATTTTGAGATTCTCCAGAAGGAAATCGGCCGGATAGGTGTCGTTGGCTAGGATTCCCCCCACCTTGGCGGCGGCCAGCACGACGACGGTGGGTCGGTAGGCGGCGAACCAATCCTCCACCGCGCCGGCATCGCGAAGGTCGAGTGTCTCGCGGCCTGCGCAGAGAAGATTGGTGTAGCCAGCGAGCTTCAGACGCCGTAAGATTGCGGAACCCGCCATACCGAGGTGGCCAGCAACGAAGATGCAATCCGAGGCGGAGATCAGGGGGTGCTTCATTGGGTGTCAGACGATCAGCGTTGCAGGGACATGGGTGGATTCTCCATGGAGCCGACCACATTGAACCCCTCGCGACGGAGGATCGCTTCCTTAGCGGCTTCCTGCTGATCAGCAATCACCATTTCCTCCACTAACTCCTCCAGAGTTGTGGTGGGCTGCCAGCCAAGTTTGGCGTGGGCCTTGCTCGGATCCCCCAGCAATGTTTCCACCTCGGCGGGGCGAAAGTAGCGGGGGTCGATACACACCACCACGGCGCCGTTGTCCGCACGGCGGCCGATCTCTTCAATCCCTTCACCCGTCCACTCGACTCCCCCCCACCCCAGCTGTACAGCCGTGAGTTCGATGAAGCGTCGCACCGACTCCTGCCGCCCGGTGGCAATCACGAAGTCCTCGGGCGGACCAGGCTGCTGGAGCATGCGCCATTGCATCTCGACGTAATCGCGGGCGTGGCCCCAGTCGCGAAGGGAGTCGAGATTGCCCATGTAGAGGCACTGGTCGAGGCCGGCATCGACCCGCGACAGACCGCGGGTGATTTTGCGGGTGACAAATGTTTCACCTCGACGCGGGCTTTCGTGGTTGAAAAGAATGCCATTGCAGGCGTACATGCCATAGCTTTCTCGGTAATTTACCGTGATCCAGTATGCGTAAAGCTTGGCGACGCCATAGGGGCTGCGTGGGTAGAAAGGCGTGCTCTCCTTTTGGGGGATTTCTTGTACAAGCCCGTAGAGTTCAGATGTGGAGGCCTGGTAAATGCGTGTTTTTTCAATCAAGCCGAGGATGCGTACCGCCTCAAGGATGCGCAGAGTGCCGAGAGCATCACTGTTGGCTGTGTACTCGGGGCTCTCAAACGATACGGCGACGTGGCTCTGGGCGCCCAGGTTGTAAATCTCATCCGGCTTGACCTGCTGGATGATGCGGATCAGGTTGGTGGAGTCGGTCAGGTCGCCGTAGTGAAGAACCAGGCGAGGATTGGTTTCATGGGGATCCTGGTAGAGGTGGTCGATCCGCTTGGTGTTGAAACTGCTGGAGCGCCGCTTGATGCCGTGGACCACATAACCCTTCTCCAGCAGGAGTTCCGCCAGATAGGAGCCGTCCTGACCCGTGATCCCAGTAATCAATGCGATCTTGCTCATGAAATCATCTTGGAAGGGGTGGGGGGAGTGGATCGGAGTCGCGCTCCAGGCGGGGAGCGCATGCCGGTGTTGCAGTCGGAATCAGCTGGACAGCAGCGGGGTTGGCGTATCGCTGCGTCCGTAGCGATCCTCGAAACGGACGATGTCATCCTCGCCGAGATAGGGACCGCTCTGGACCTCGATCAATTCCACCGGGATCTTGCCCGGATTGGTGAGGCGGTGCCGGGCTCCAAGAGGGATGTAGGTGCTCTGATTTTCACCGATCAACTCCTGTTTGCCGTCCTTTTCAACCACTGCGGTTCCCTTGACAACGATCCAGTGCTCGGCGCGGTGATGGTGCATCTGCAGGGAGAGGCAGGCCCCGGGCTTGACCTGGATCTTCTTGACCTGCCAGCGATCCCCCTCCACCACACCGTCGTAGTAGCCCCAGGGGCGATAGATGCGGCGATGGGCGCGGCTCTCGGAAGCGCCCTCGCTCTCAAGGCGCCCGACGATGCCTTTGATGTCCTGGGCCCGGTCGCGATGGGCGACGAGCACCACATCGTCGGTTTCGACCACCACCAGGTTCTCGACCCCCAGGCCCACCACCAAGCGGTGTTCGCTGCGTAGATAGCAGTTGTGGCTGTCCTTGCTGATGACCCGGCCGCGCAACACGTTGCCGTGGCTGTCCTGATCCGAGGTTTCCCACAGGGCGCTCCAGCTGCCCACGTCGCTCCAGCCCGCGTCAAGGGGCAGCACGGAGCCGCGGTCGGTTTTCTCCATCACCGCCACGTCGATCGCCACATTGGGGCAACTGGCGAAGGCTTCCCTCTCCAGGCGCAGGAACTCGAGGTCGGCGCTGTCGTGCTCGAGGGCGCTGCGGCAGAAGCTCACCACCTCCGGGCAGAGGCTTTCCATCTCGGCCAGGATGGTGGAGGCCCGGAACAGGAACATGCCACTGTTCCAGGTGAAGCGTCCGGTGGCCAGAAAGCGCTCGGCGGAGGCCCGGTCGGGTTTTTCGACGAAGCGGGCGATCGGAACTGGCGTGGGGTGGGGGGCATCGGTGGCGGCCCCGCTCCCGGCGGTCCCGGATTCGGTGGCCCCGGCCGCAGCCGGGAGCGGCTCACAGGCCTCGATGTAGCCGTAGCCGGTCTCCGGCGCGGTGGGAACGATGCCGAAGGTCACCAGGCGGCCGGCCTCGGCGGCGGCAATTCCGGCGTTGATCGCCGCCCGGAAGCGGCCGGGGCTACGGATCACGTGGTCGGCCGAGAGCACCAGCAGCAGGGGGTCCTCGCCGCGGGCAGTGGCCTTCAGGGCCGCGACGGCCACGGCGGGTGCGGTGTTGCGCCCCATCGGTTCCAGCAGGATGGCCGCGGGTTCAACGCCGATCTGACGCATCTGCTCCGCGATGATGAAACGGTGGTCTTCGTTGCCGATCAGCAGGGGAGGGGCCAGCTGATGCAGACCCTGTAGTCGCTGCAGGGTCTGCTGGAGGAGGCTTTCTTCGGAATCGCCCGCGAGGGGCCAGTACTGCTTGGGGTAGGAAGCCCGGGACAGGGGCCAGAGACGGGTGCCGGTGCCGCCACAGAGAATGACCGGGACCAGGGGACTGAGGACCATGGCGAGGGAGGAGGGCCGTGAGACCAGAGCTGAGGTCTGGGGGCTGGAGATCTGCCCCCACGGGTTGCAACAGTTAATCACGCTTGCCGCTCCATCGGTACGGATTTGCTAATCGGGCCTGAAATGCCCGTCGCCCTTTCCGTTGCTGCCTATTTGGCTTCCATCCAGTTCGGTCCCGATCCGGTCTCGACCACCAGCGGCACGGCGAGCCGCAGGGCCCCCTCCATGGTCGCGCGGGTGAGTTCCCGCACCGTCTCCACCGCCTCTGGCGCCGTCTCCAGCACCAGTTCGTCGTGGACCTGCAGCAGCAGCCGCGCCGGCAGGTCGCGCTCCCGCAGCTGGCGCTGCAGGCTCACCATCGCCAGTTTGATGATGTCGGCGCTAGAGCCCTGGATCGGCGCGTTGGCCGCCGCCCGCAGCTGCTGGCCCTCCATCCCCGCCCGGCGTGCCCCCTCCAGGTCGATCTCAAGGGGATCGCGACCGCGCAGCCGCCCCAGCCCGCCAGGATCGAAATGGAACACCCGCCGCCGGCCGAGGATCGTCTCCACGAAGCCGCGGCTGAGGGCGAGGCGCTCCTGGAGCTCCAGGAAGGTGAAGACGCGGGGATAGCGCTGGCGGTAGCGGCTCAGGAACTCCTTGGCCTGGGCCTGGCCCACCCCGGTCTCCCGGGCAAAGCGCTGCGGGCCCATGCCGTAGATCACCCCGAAGTTGATCGTCTTGCCCTGGCGGCGCTCCTCGGCGCTCACCTCCTCCTTCTCCAGCAGCAGGCGGGCGGTGAGGGCATGCACATCCTGACCCGTGCTGAAGGCCTCGATCAGCACGGGCTCGCCGCAGAGGTGGGCGAGGATGCGCAGCTCGATCTGGGAATAGTCGGCGCTGAGCAGCAGCCAGCCTTCCTGGGGCAGGAAGGCCTTGCGGATGCGGCGGCTGAATTCCGTGCGGATGGGGATGTTCTGCAGGTTGGGGTTGCTGCTCGAGAGGCGCCCCGTCGCCGTCACCGCCTGGTTGAAGTCGGTGTGCACCCGGCCGGTTTCCGGCTCCACCAGGGCGGGCAGGGCATCCACGTAGGTGCTGCGCAGCTTGCTCAAGGTGCGGTGCTCCAGCACCAAGGGCACGACGGGGTGGTCGTCCTGGAGCTTCTCGAGCACGGCCGCATCGGTGCTCCAGCCGGTCTTGGTGCGCCGTGACTTGCGGCGATCCAGGCCGAGGCGCTCGAACAGCAGTTCGCCGAGCTGCTTGGAGGAGCCGAGATTGAAGTCGACGCCGGCTGCGCCGCGGGCCTCCGCCTCCAGCCGCTGCAGGGCGGCCCCCAGTTCCTGGCTGAGCTCCTGCAGATAGGGAAGGTCGATGCGGATGCCGGTGGCCTCCATCTGGGCCAGCACCGGCTCCAGGGGCAGTTCCACCTGCTCCAGGAGCCTGGGCAGGGCGTCCCCCAGCTCCGAGAGCCGCTGGCGCAGCAGGCCGGTCAGCCGCCAGGTGAGGTGCACATCCATGCCGCAGTAGAGGGCCGCCTCCGTCACGGGCACGGCTGCGAAGCTGCCCCCCTTCGGCACCAGATCCCCATAGGCGGTGGGCGTGAAGCCGAATTCCCGCTGGGCCATCGCCTCCAGGCCGTGGCGCTCCCCCGGATCGCAGAGGTAGTCGGCCAGCAGGGTATCCATCACTACACCGCCCAGACTCAGG
>JBIKTO010000292.1:0-4210 GCA_044348065.1 Cyanobium sp. | reverse complement strand
GATCTCGTCAGCCAGCTGGCGCAGCAGGGCTTCGTTCACGGTTGCGGCCGAAGCCGGGGTGACAGGAGCGAGGCGGTTCATGGGCTCAGTGTGGCGCCCCCCAGCCGCCGCACCAAAGGCAGCAATACCGGCCAGGGGCGGCCCTCCTTCACGCAGGGCCAACCCAGCAGGCTTTCCGCTGGGCACCAGAGCACGAACACCAGCGGCGGCTCCGCCAGCTCCGCCGGGGCCTCCAGCCCATCGCCGCAGCGGCGGCAGGGGTGGGAGCAGCGTTCGATCAGGGCCGCCGTGGGCGCCTGCAGGCCCTGGGCACCCTGCCGCTGCAGGAGGGTGATCGCCGCGCGCCGTTGCTCCAGGGCCTCCGCGCCCTCCGCCAGCACCACCGTCTCCGGGAGGTCCACCAGCGGCAAGATCTCCGGGCCCCAGTCCGGTGGCATCAGCACCGCCCACAGGGCGGCAGCCACGCCCTCCAGATCCTCTGGATCGTGGATTTCCTGATGGCGCAGCCATTCCGCCCAGGCCACCAACGGCGAGCTGGCGAGGGAGTGGCGCGGCGGATCACCCGGCCGATTCCAGCGGCCGCCCGGTTGGCCGCTCTGGCTCCAGAGAAAGGGGTAGCGGCGATCGCAGACCCGAAAACCCAGCCGAAAGGGAGCCATGGTTCCCGATCTCAGCTGGCCACCATGCCACCCCGTGCCGCCTCAGCCAGGGACCTCAGCCGCTGCGGTCCCGGATGTTCCGGCAGCCAGTTCTTCGCCAACAGCTCCAGGGGCGCAGCTCCCTCCAGGGCCTGACGGGGGCGCTCAAACCAGCGCCGGATGCCGATCGGGTTGTAAGTGCCCTCCAGGGCCTCCACCACCAGGGCCAGCCAGTGCAGCCGGGCCGCCACCGCATCCGGGCAACGCCGATTGCCCGCCGCGTAGCGGCGCAGGCTCGCCGGCGAAATCGCCAGGATCCGCTCCAACAGCCCATCGCCGCAGATCTCGCGCAGGCCTGCCCATTCGCGGGCCGGCGTGGGCGTGTGCTCCAGGGCCTGATAGGCCTGCTCCAGAAGCACAATGCGCCCCGCCGGATCCTCGCCAGGCAGCTCCTGCCAGCGGTGCCAGATCTCCCGGCACAGGCCCTCCCGCGCCAGCAGCTCCAGCAACTGGCCTCCTGTGGCGACCTCCGCCGCCGGCTCCGCCTCCTGCAGGCCCATCCGGGCCACCCGGGCGCGCAGGGAAGCAATGGATGGGGATTGGAGCATTGTCATGATCCAATCCTATTCCGGGGTAGGCATCGATCTCACCCGGCTGGCCTGGGGGCCGCTTGCTGCCGCCTCAACAGAACAACCTCAACCCGGCGCGTTCCCAGACATCAGCTCCACGCCGCAAAGCAGGCCGGGAGCCCGGGCGGCGCGGGCATCGGCCGTGAGCAACGTGGCGCCCAGCTGTTCGGCCAGGGCCACGTACAGCGCGTCATAGGCCGTGAGATTGGTGCGCAGCTCCCAGGCCCGCGGCCAGAGATGGCGGCTGGAATGACGACGCAGGCCCAACCGCTGGCTGGTGGCCAGAGCCTGGAGGGCGTGCTGCTCCGGCAATCGATCAGCCAGCACCAGACGGCGCAACACCGACAGCAGCTCGGCATCGATCAGGTCGGGCGCCTGAAGGTTGGCTTCTGCAAGCCGCGTACGGGCGGCGCCATCGATCAGCAGCGCATCCACCAGCACGGAGGCGTCCACCACCACCATCACGGTTCAGCGCGGCTCTCGTCAGCGCGGCTCTGGCGCAGAGCTTCAAGAATCTCACCCGGCTCGAGATCCGCCGAGGGCAGCGCCTGGAGAAGGTCGGCATTGTCGGCACGCCGGGCTGCTTCGCTGAGCTCCTGCAGGGCAAAGGTGCTCAACGGCAATCCAGCTCGGTTGGCCAGCCGTTCCAGGCGTTCGGCCACGTCGTCGGGCACGTGGCGGATGTAGAGGGTGCGTGACACAGGCGACGTCTGCTTGCTCACTGCTAGCAGCCTAGCCGGAGGCGTGGGGTGTGGTGGGGTTCCTTCACTCGTCCCCCAGAATCCCCGCCACATTCGCGGCAATCATCGCCTCCAGCTCTCGTGCCCTCGCATTGAGCCCCTCCAGCTCCTCCTGCAGCTTCTCCAGCTCAGCCATGATCTCGCCGTTGCTGATCCGGCTGCCGTCCTCCGGGATCAGGCCGATCAGAGCGTCGGTGAGCTCTTCGCGGACGAGCATCGGGGCGGGATGGGGGTGCTGGGGGCCCACATTCAGCCGAGTTCAGGTCCGGGGCCGGCGCACCTCTAGCTTGGGTTCCCAGCCGGATCGCGCCTTGCAGAAGCCTCCCCTCGCTCTGGCCGCCGTGCTGCTTGCCCTGCCGCTGCTGCCCAGCGGCCCGGCGCTGGCGCAGAAGCGGATTCCCAAACTGCCGGGCTACAACGAGTGTCCACTTGGGTATGTGAACGACCTGAAACAGCATTGCAATTCGCCGATCAACTACGAGGTGATGCCCACCTATGGCAAAGCCTGTCCGTCGGGATGGATGAACATCGGAGCGGGCTACTGCAAGAAGAAGACGCTCGGGATCTTCTGAGGATCGCGGCAGGTGCGATGGGCCACCGCCGTCAGGCACCAGACGCCTAGCCGAAGGCGGTGCTGGCGGCTCCACCGCAGCACAACCCGCCCAACCGAGATCGGCTTGTACAGCGTGACCGTGAAGGTGGAGAGCAGATGAGCTGAGCCAGGGGACCGCTGAAACACTTTCAGGACTCCGCCTCCTCAAGATCCTCCAAAGCCGCCTCCAGAGCATGGGCAAGCTCACCCACCCGGTCCGCTTGGATAAAGTCAAAATGATCGGCAAAGATGGGATGCAGGCTCAGACCCTCTCGAGCATAAAAGCGCCAGACTCTTTGCAGGGTTTTCAGTCTTGATTCAGGGGCAAAGATAGCAACCCTAAGGGAGAGTCTTTGGGGGCGATAAGTCTGATAAAGCAGGTCCGCAAAGCGATCTCCGGCAGGCTTCTCCTGGTCGCTTACCCGCACTGACGTCGTAGGCGATGGCGGTGGGGATGGCAGCGGCTTGCCAACACGCACGTGCAGGTTCTTAGCGAGAAGATCATTCAGTCCCTGCAACCGGCCCTGCAGGTATCGCAAGCGCGACTCCCCTTTGGACAGCCGGAGCAGGGAACCCAGATGCGTCCCAAATCGTGCCGAAAGGCGACGCAGCAGCAGCACCATGCCAAGTCTGCGGTGAATTCTTGTCGTCGCCCCTGTATCGAGAACCGCAAGCATGCCAATCGGTGCTCCCCTCTGCAGCAGGGCTTCTGCGACGGCATAGGCATACCAGCCTCCGGCCGAAAAACCCAGCAGATGAATCACCCCTGTCGGGCGCTGGCGCAAGATCTGCTCCGCATAATCAGCGGCCATCTCGCGCACACTGCCAGGCTGAGGCCCGCCATCATCGCTGGCGATCGCCCGCAACCCATACACGGGCCTGGCCGGTGCCAGCGCCCGCGCCAGGGGGATGAAGCCCCACACCTCTCCTCCCCAGCCGTGGATCACGAACAAAGGGGCTCGCTCCCCATGGGGTTGGAGGGTCACCAGAGAAGGGGTATCAGACAACAACGGGGCCTGGATCAGCTGCACCTGGGCTGCGATGGTGGGGGCCTGAAACAGGGCTGCCAGCGATGGTGCACGGGCGAGGGCCTGCTCGAGACGTGACACCAACCGCGCCACCGCCAGGGAATGGCCGCCGACGAGAAAGAAGTTGTCGTGGATGCCGAAATCGCTGTGCCCCAGCACCTCGGCCCAGGTCCCATGGAGCTGGCGCTCCAGATCGGTGGAGGGCTCAACGCGCTGCTCGAGGTTTCCGGAGAAGGAAGGAGCCGGGAGTGCTTTGCGATCGAGCTTGCCGTTCGTGGTGAGGGGAAGGGCCTCCAGCTGCAGGAAGACCGCCGGCACCATGTACTCAGGCAGGCGATCGGCCAGGAAGCCGCGCAGCTGCCCGGAGCTGGTGGATGCAATCGTCGGCTGGTAAGCATCCGCGACCCAGTACGCGATCAGGCGGGGGTTGTCGGGATCGTCATGGTGGAGAACGACCACTGCCTGGGCTACGGCTGGATGGGTGAGCAGATGCGCCTCGATCTCACCAGGCTCGATCCGGAAGCCACGCAGCTTGAACTGCTGATCCAGCCGACCGTGGAATGCCAGCGTTCCGTCTGCGTTC
>JBIKTO010000291.1:0-4214 GCA_044348065.1 Cyanobium sp. | reverse complement strand
CTTGGAGCCGCCGCCGCCACCGTGCTGGTGGCGCTCTGGCTGGTCACGCGTCGCCAGCCGCGGCCCTTCCTGCGCTCCGCCGATACCAGTGCCGTGGCCGCCCTCAACCGGGCCCAGCGGGAACTGGTCACCCCGGCCCCGGCGACGGCGCCGCCGAAGGAGGAGAAGGAAGCCCCCCCGGTCGCAACAACCGACTCCTCCCCGGCCAGGCAGCCCCTGCCCCGCCGCGCGGATCTGCGCGGCCGCGCCCTGCTGCTGGCGCGCCTGGCGGCGGCCGCCCACGGCAGCCAGCCGGAGCGCCTCGAAGCCATGCGCATCGCCCGTCGCTGGGGCCACCCGGCCACCCTGCCGCTGCTGCGCCGCGGCCTGCGGGATGTGCACCCGGCGGTGGTGCGGGAGGCAGCCCAGGCCCTCGAAGCCTTCCGGGGCCGCACCAGGCCCAGCCCTCAGGCGGAGCTGGCCGCCGCCAGGCCCTCGCCGCGAACCGTGGCGCGCACCCGGTAGATCGGCCGCCCCTGGCTCTCGTGATACGTACGCATCTGCAGCTCCGCCAGCAGCCCGAATCCGAACAGCTGCACGCCGCTGAGAATCGCCAACACCGCCATCAGCAGCAACGGCCGGTCGCCGATGTCGGTGCCGAGCAGCAGCTTCTGGGCGATCAGCCAGAGCAGCAGACCAAGCCCCGCCCCGAGGGAGAGCAGCCCGGCAAAGCCGAAGACATGCATGGGGCGGGTGAGAAAACGCTTCATGAACCAGACGGTGAGCAGGTCCATCAGCACCCGGAAGGTGCGGTCGATTCCATACTTGCTACGGCCGTGACGGCGGGGATGGTGGTTCACCTTCACCTCGCCGATCCGGGCCCCCTCGATGAAAGCCAGGGCCGGTAGAAAACGGTGCAGCTCTCCATAGAGATTCAGATCGGCCAGCACTTCGCGGCGGTAGGCCTTCAGCGAGCAGCCATAGTCATGCAGCCGCACACCGGTGACGCCGGCAATCAGGCGGTTGGCCAGCAGGGAGGGCAACAGGCGGCTGATCGTGTTGTCCTGGCGCTGATGGCGCCAACCGCTCACCAGATCGAGATCGCCATTCTCCAGCCGATCGAGAAGCATGGGGATGTCGGCCGGATCGTTCTGCAGGTCGCCGTCGAGGGTCACGATCAGCTCGCCGCGGCTGGCGTGGAAGCCAGCCGCCATCGCCGGGGTCTGGCCATAGTTGCGACGGAGCAGCACCGCCACCAGTTCGGGCACGCGGGCGCAGAGGTCACGCAGCACCGGCGCGGTGCCATCGCGGGAGCCGTCATCCACCAGCACCAGCTCAAACGGCCGGCCCAGGGGCCGCAGGGCCGCCAACAACTGCTCCACCAGCGGTGGCACGCTCGCCTCCTCGTTGTAAAGGGGCACCACGATCGAAAGGTCGGGCGGAGGGGACGCCGGGATGGGATCGGATTGGGCCACGGCCGCCACCGAAGGAGGAAGGCTCGACCTTACGGGGGAAGCGGACTGCCGTCGTGGCTGTGCATCACCCGGCCGGCGCCGCGCAGCTCGCGCCGATAGTGGCTGGCCACCGGATCGGCATTGCGGGGGTTGAGATCATCGTGGCCGATGCCGTTGCGGCCGTGCTCCTGGCCTGAGCTGTGCAGGTAGCGGCCGCCGCCGAGGTGCAGGCCCACATGGGTGCAGCGCCGCGCCGTGCCGAAGAAGAGCAGATCGCCGGGCAGCAGCAGGCTGGTCTGGTCGGGAAGCACCGCCACGGGCTGGCAGAAGCGCTCCTGCAGGTAGGCGTCGCGGGGAAGCCAGACGCCGCTGGCGGCATAGGCCGCCTGCACCAGGCCGGAGCAGTCGTAGTCGGGGCCGAGGCTGCCGCCCCAGAGGTAAGTGTTCGGCTGGGCGGCGGCGGCCTCGGCGAAGGCCAGCACCCCGGGCAGCCGATCAGCGATCGCGGCCCGATCCAGGCGCGGCAGCGGGGGCGGCAGGGCCGGCCGGCCATGGATCGCCAGGGCCTCGCCCTCCAGCCAGCAGGGGTAGCCGTCCTCCCAGAGCCGCACCCGCAGACGGCCACCACCGGCGGGATCGGCGGCCAGCACCCGCAGATGGCGGCCGGCGCGCACCTGGGTGGCCAGGCCCTCGCCCCGCGGCCGACTCCAGGCATCCAGGGAGCGCTCCAGGCGCAGCACGCTGTCGGGGGGGGGAACGGTGCCTAATGTCGCCATCGCATGCAGGGCGGTGATGGCGTTCTACAGCCCGGATCCGGCGATGGGCCACACCCTTGCCGCTGTGCTGTCGGCCCTGGAGGCCGAGGGTCGTCCCGGCCTCGGTGAGCGGCTCTCGATCACCTGGCTGCGCTACCCGGAATCCCTGCGGCGCCAGGCGGAGCGGCTCGGGCTGGAGGCCTTCTGGCACCAGCGCCCGACCGGCGCCAGCCATGGCGGGGAACGGCTGCGCTATCCGGCCAGCGTTGTGAAGCTGGTGTACCTCGCCGCCAGCGAGGCCTGGCTGCAGCGTCGACTGCTTCAGGACGATCCGGAGCTGCGGCGCGCCCTCGCCGACATGATCCGCCAGTCCGGCAACGACGCCACCTCCCTGGTGGTGGACCTGCTCAGCGGCACCAGCAGTGGTCCGGCGCTGACCGAGCCGCAGCGCCAGATCTGGGAGCGGCAGCGGCAGCTGGTGAACGGTTGGCTGGAGGGCCTCGACTGGCCGGAGTGGCGCGGCTGCAACGCCTGTCAGAAAACCTGGGCGGAGGGCCCCTATGGGCGCGAGGCGCAGTTCATGGGCGTTGACCGGGAGAATCGCAACCGGTTGAGCAGCGACGCCACCGCCCGCCTGCTGCATGCCGTGATCGGCGGGGGGATCGTCTCGCCGCCCGCCTGTGAGCGGATGCGGAGCCTGCTGGAGCGGCCCCTGGCGAGCGCCAGCCGCGCCGCCGACCCCGACAACCAGGTGGACGGCTTCCTGGGGGCCGGGCTGCCGCAGGGGGCACGGCTTTGGAGCATGGCGGGCTGGATGAGCCAGGCGCGCCACGACGCCGCCTACGTGGAGGCCGAGGGCCACCGGCCGATGCTGCTGGTAGCCCTGGGGGAGGGGCCGGCCTGCGCCCAGGACGAAGGGTTGCTGCCCCGGCTGGCGGCCGAGCTGCTGGCGAGCGGCCGTGGCGTGGACTGACGCGGCACGCAGGGAAGCGGCGGGGCCTCAGGGGAGCGCCGGTGGCGCCTGGATCGGGGGAGGCATCAGTGGCGGCGCCGGTGGCGGCGGCGGGGGTGAAGGCGGCGGCGGGGGTGAGGGCGCCGCCAGCGGTGGCGAGGCCGCCGGGGGAGGGCTGCTCGGCGACGGCGGCGGGGACGCTGGCGGGGGCAGGGTCGGCGCGGGGGGAGTGCTCTCGTCGCTGGAGCGGGGCGCAGGCGATGCGGAGGGGGCTTCCGGGGCTTGGGGGGTGCTCTTGGCTCTGGGTGGACCCGCTTCGATCGCCGCCAGGCGCCGCTCCAGCTCCCCGACGGCGGAGCGGGCGAAGCTGCTGGCGGACACCGCATCGAGCCGCGCTCGGGCCTCGGCAAGCACATCGAAGCGCTGGGGGCCATCCGGGGCGGCGCGCTCGAGTTCGCCGATCAAGGCGGCCGCCTCCTCCAGGCTGCGCTGGGCGCGCTGCTCCTGCCGCAGGCGCCGATGGGCGTCGTCCGCCTGGCGCTGCAGGCGTTCCCGTTGCCGCTCCTGGCGGGGGTTGAGCCGGCGCGACACCAGATTGAGCAGGGCGGCATCCAGGCGATCGAGCCCCGCGACAAACGCGTCCAGGCTCGCGGCGGTTTCCAGCTCCGTGGCCGCCGCGGTGGCGCGGCTGAGCGTGGCATCGATCGAAGCCTCCGCCTCGCCTCCCGCGGAGAGGCAGAGGCCCAGGGAGGGGCAGAGGCGGTTGCTGCGCACCAGGGCCAAGAGGAAGCCGCTGCCGAGGGCAACCGCCACGGTGAAGGCCGCCAGGGCAGGCAGGCGGGAGAGGGCGGGGTGGCGGGAGCGAGGGCGGGAGCGGAATCGAGAGGGAGCCCGCGGGGGAGCCGCTTCGGGAGCCGCCGGCGCAGCGGAGCGTTCCAGCAGACCAGCGAGCACGTTGCCCAGGCGGGCCATCACCCCGGCGCTGTAGGTCTCCGCCAACTCCCGCCGCAACTGCTCCAGGGCGGCGCCGCGCTGATCCTCGCCCGCCAGGGCGAGCAGGTGGCGGAAGCCGGG
>JBIKTO010000022.1:0-12412 GCA_044348065.1 Cyanobium sp. | reverse complement strand
CGGTGTAGACCTTGCCCACCATCAGGTTGCAGTTGAATTGCACCTTGATGGCACAGCTGAGCTGCAGGGCAAGCAAGCCAATTCCCTGATCACCTAGAGATGTGGACACTCATCAGATGGGTGTATTGCGAAGTCAGCAAATACGAGATGCTTTTTTTGAGCTATGCCAGCTTATCGCGTGAGAGGTCCTGAAAGACAGTGTTGAGTGTGACCACTTCTTGGAATGAAGTCTTCAAATCCTTTAAGCGGGATGGATCAAACATCTGATCAGTATCGAAGTTCAGGATCGGGCGGATCGCCTCTGGCACACTTAGAAAGTCCTGCAATTTGCGCAACATAGAACGAGACTCTTTAAGATAGTCGCTTAATCGATCCTCTTCTTTCTCAAAAGTCGACAAGGCTTTCTCCAGCTGGGGAATAGAGGGCTCTAGGAGTTCATTTCCCTGGGCCATAACCAAGGTGCGCCGAGCTGATCTCACCATATCCTGAAGTGTCTTCAGTGAGCCTTGAGCCCACTTCACTTCCTTGTGGCAACTGATGGCAGCCTTCGTGGCTTTGGCTTCCACTGCTAGTTCATTCACCATTACAATGCCCTTCTGGTCTAGAAATGCCTTGAAAGCCAGATTGCTGGAAAGACTAGCAAGATTTGCAGGAGGGATCAGCGGAATACTCTTCTGGTTCAGCACCAGGGAACCTTTCTCGTCCCCGATACTCATAAGTCGGATCTCGATCCGGGCTGGGGCAGGAGGATAGAGTGTCACAATTGCTTCCAGCAATGCGTAGCGACTATTGCATCGACAGACTTCACCGGAAAATCGACGATCAGCATTTCTTGTCAATGTTCTGAGCTGCGAGATCTGCTGAGACTGCAGAAGAATAGGTATGAGCTTGACAATCGCTATTATTAGCAATATCGCCAGAATGATCTGCCAGTAGGCGACCAAAAACGCCACGCCGATAAGCGCCACAGGGATGGCGGCACCTGCATCGCCCCGCCTTGCCATCAGAGTTTGCTCTCCATCCGGAATGCCAAAGGCTTTTCGATATTGCCATGTATTCTCCATGGCCTATGGTGATCGACCGAGATATCTATCTTCTCACCATGACACAAAGAGATCATATTATGACTATTTTGCTGCGAGAAGGAAAATGAGTACCCCTGATGCAGGGGCTGCATGTTAAGCGGTTGAACATCGAAGAGTGCTTTGGTCAAGGCATTTATTCTCATATCATGTCCATCCTTCTTAGCCTCCAATTGCGCGGGCCAGGATTTCATCTGCGCCTTGCCCGCAACCAGGCATAAGGCGTAATATACCATCATGGGGATTGCCGCTATGGTTAAGCTCATTGCCAGCGTTCGCTCACTAACTTCGGTGGAAATGATCTTGTAAGTATCAATGAAGCGTACCCTTCGGGGATGGGCGCGAACCCCAAAGAGTGATAGCAAGAAGTGCGTTGGCTGATTGGTTTTTGGCTGAGAGATCACGCTCACTACGGACCTTGTGGATTGCCGGAGATCAGGCACCGCAGAGAGCATGTCAGAGAAGCAGAGATGCAAGCGATGAGATGACCGCTCACCCAGTATGGCCTATCGCGGATTTATGCAATTACTGCATTGCCCAGATCGTCTGCTGGGATCGCTCTGATACGGGGATGAAATGTGGTGCATCTCTGGACCTTGGCTTTCGTCTCCTCGCCTACCTGCCCCATCCCCTCCACCAGGCGGTGGTGGCCAAGCTGCTGCCGATGCTCGAGGGCGGTGTGGAGGGAGTGGTGGCCTTCGACTTCATCGATGGCGTGATGGGCTGAGACCTTGGCCCAGGACGGGGGGCTTGCTCATATCCGGCGGTCTCTCCACACTCCACTCCCAGCCCGCCCCCGAGCGCTGCTCCGGCCTCCCCCACAGTGCCCGGTGCCACCACGGCGGCAAGGATCAGGCCGGGCCGCTGCCGCGGTCCTTGCCTCCGCTGTGGCACCGGGCGCGGGGTCGGGGTCCTTCGCACCTGCCTCGATGGCGATCAGCACCGCTCCCCGCTGCGAGATCCGCGCCCTGGTGATGCACGTCTACCCCGATGGCATCAAGGCCTATGGCCATGAGCGCCACACCGTCTACGTCGGCCGCCGCGGCAAGCCCGTCCGCAAGCTCCGCTACATGCCCATGGCTCGCGCCCATGAGCTGGCCAGAAAGCTCCAGGGCCGCTTTGGCACCACGGTGTCGGTGGTCTGAGGCGTTGGCCTCAGCCGGCCGGGGCTCTCCCGGCCGGTTTCCACTGACTCGCAGGTCTGAACCTTTCGGCTCATCGCCGCGCAGTCGCCCAAGAAGAAGGGCGCCCCGTGCGGAGCGCCCTTGGGCCGGTTGCCGGGCTTGGGGCTCGCGCCGTCCGGGTCCTGGCCTCTGATCAATAAATAGATCCGCTGGTCTTCGGCGTCAGTACGGCAAGCCGGCTCCACGCTGCGCACAACCGGCCGCGGCGACGCAGGCCCTCGATCACCCCACCAGCTCCACCCTCTCCCGCACCCCCGCCACCAGCGCCGGCACCCAGCCGGCCTCCCGCTGCTCCTGCCGCACCAGCAGCCAGAGCACCTCCCAGAGCGGATCCGCCGGCGGCAGGGCCGCCAAGCTCGCTTCCCGCCAAGGGGAATGGGAGAGCAGGGAGAGGGGGGCAGGCAGAAGCAGCCGTTCCCGCTGCAGGAGCTCCAGCCAGACGGCGGAGTCGGTCGAGCTGCAGCAGCGCAGGGGCAGCAGCGCCTGGCGGAGCAGATCGGCATGGAGCAATGGCTGGTGGCGCGCCGGCGGCAGCAGCACCGCCACCCGCGGCACCGTGGCCGAGCGCCCGGACGCCGAGGCGGGAAGCACCAGGTGCTGGCCAGCGACGAGGAGGGGCAGCGAACTGCTGGCCACCGCGAGCGCCACCACCTCCGGATCACCGAGGGAGGGGTTCAAGGCGGCCACGGCCGAGAGCGCGGGCGGCTCCGGCGGCTCGCTGGGGCCCACCATCCCGGCCAGGGGCAGCAGCACGGCATCGAGAAGCCCGGCCTTGAGCTGCTGCACCCAGTCGGCGGCGCTTGAGAACGCAAGGCGTTGCTCCACCGCCAGGCCGCGGCCCAGAGGCGGCAGGAGGTGGGCATGGAGGGGATCCACGCCGATGCGCAGCGGCAGGAGGGGGCGAATCAGGGGAGCCATCGCAGGGGAAGGAGCTCGATACGCCGGTGGTATGAAGAGGCAACCGGCGACAACAATCCACACCTGTGCAGCGCGGGATGCACACCAGCTCGGCCGCTGATCAACACGTGTGCATGGACAGTTGGAGAGGCCCGACCGGCGGCCGGTTCCGTAGGCCGGCGAGCGGGAGAGATTGGGCCGGTGGTCTGACTGGACCATGGGAATCTTCCAGCCGATTTCCACTTCCAGGCCGACCGCATCACTGCATCACCCCCGCCAGGCGTCTGGCGAGCACCATGAGCTGCTCCCGCTTCCGCCGCCGCCGCTGCTCCTCCTGCGCCACCGCCGCCAAGGCCGCCTGCGGCCCCCGCGCCGAGGCCTGCACGCCCAGCGGGGTCTGAGCTCCCACCGGCGCATGGATCGCCACCAGCACCCCCTGCCCCGCGCTCGAGACCGCGCAGCCGATCGGGCAGACCATCACCGTGCTCCCCGCCGGCAGCTGGGCCGGATCGATCGCCAGGGCGCCGGGCCGCTCGCTCTCGCAGAGGCCCAGGGCGACATGGCCCATCACCTCGGCCATCGCCACCCCCAGCAGCGTGTCGTCGCCGGGTTCGAGCGGCAGCTGGGGGGTACGGCCCTGCACCGCCAGCACCTTGAGGCTGCTCGCCCCGTCCCATTCGGCGACGATCAGGGCGTGGAGGCCAAAGCCGGGGGCCGCCACCGCCGTCTGCAGCACCCGTTGCACCGCCTCGCGGTGCAGGGCATGGCGCTCCTGGAAACGCTGCACCGGCGGCACCATCAGTCGCCGAGCCAGGTCCGGCTGCACCACCACCAGGATCCAGCCCAGGTAAAGCACCAGCCCCAGGAACACGATCCGGCTGAGGCGATGCAGCAGCTGCCAGGGGCTGCGGGCATCGAGCACCTCGCCGATGGCGCGGTTCAAGGCATCGGCCGTGGCCCGGGTGAACACCTCCACGCGGGTGGAGAGCTTGCTCTTGGGGTCGCTCATCGCGGCGGCGGACCTGGGTCAGGGGCCATTGCCAGCGCGAAACGTGCGCCCTGAGCACAACGGGGCCCATTCCTGAAGGGCCACATACCCTTGGCAGCAAGAAGCATGGGCCCAGGCACTGCCATGAGCGCGATCTTCATCAGCTACACCGGCCGTGATCCCGAGGGTGATGCCTGGGCTGATCGGCTGGCGGGCTGGTTCCAGGAGTGGAACTACGGGTACTTCCGCGATAAGGATCACAGCCATGGCATCAAGGCTGGAGAGGAGTGGAGGCCAGCTCTGTATCGCTCTCTGGGACTGGCCCAGGCCATGGTGTGCCTATGCAGCAAGCAGTACGAAGGTTCGCCCTGGTGCGTGGGGGAGGTGGCGATTGCGGTGCAGGAGGGCAAAACCGTGATCCCGATCCAGCTGCTTAATCCCGAGGAGGAGGCCCAGAGCCAACCGCTGCCGTCGATGCTGCAAACCAGGCAGGCGATCCAGGTGGCTGATGCCCTCCACCCGAGCCCCGAGCAACTGGAGGAGGTGAGGCACCAACTGCGGACCGTGCTCAACGAGAGCCTGAAGTGGCGGGATCTGCAGACCTGGGACGCCACCCTGCCCCCCTATCCCGGCCTGCCGGCGTTTGAGGCTGAGCAGGCGCCGGTGTTCTTTGGCCGGGATTCTGAAATCGTGAGGGTGGTGCAGCAGCTGACGAGCCTGGCGCTGAGTGCTCCCGGGTTCCTTTTGCTGCTCGGGGCCTCGGGCTATGGCAAGTCGTCGCTGGTGCGAGCGGGGGTGGTGCCCTGGCTGCGGGCGGAGCGGCAGCGGCGTTGGCTGGTGCTGGAGCCGTTCAAGCCGGGCCTGGATCCGTTTGGATCCCTGCGGAGCGTGCTGCGGGAACCCCTGGCGGCGGCGGAGCTGGTGGCGCAAGCCCAGGACGGCGACGGAGAAGCCGCCGGCCTGAGCCGCCAGCTGCACATGCTGAGCAGCGCGGCCCGGGCGCCTGTGGTGCTGGTGATCGATCAGTTCGAGGAGCTGCTGGCTGACGGCAACCAGGAAGGCGAACGGTTTCTGGCGTTTCTGGAGGGTCTGCTCAGCACGGCGTTGGCGGAGGTGTTGGTGCTGGCGACGATGCGCTCCGATTTCTTTGCCCCGTTCCAGAGCCGCTGGCCTGAGCTGTTAGGCCTGGCCACCACTGAGCCGCTGAAACCGATCAGGCTGGAGGATTTCGGCGAGCTGATCAGCGGGCCCGCCAAACGATCGAATCTGGAGGTGCAACCCGGCCTGAAGGAGCGACTGGTGGCCGACAGCGGCGGCGGCGATGCGTTGCCGTTGCTGGCGTTCACCCTGGAGAAGCTATGGCAGAAGTGGAGGGAGCGTGGCGGCCCGATGGTGAGCCCAAGGGGCGAACGCTGGGACCTGACGGTGGCCGACTACGAGGCCCTGGGCGGCGTGGCGGGGGCGGTGAGCAGCCAGGCCAAGCTCTGCTGGAACCCGGAAACAGGCACTGAGGCCGATGCGGTGGCGCTGCGAGAGGCGTTTCTGGACCACCTGGTGACGCTGAACGAGGAGGGCCAGGCGGCCAAACGCGCCGCTGAGCTGCAAGAGCTGCCGGAGCGCAGCCGCCCGATCGTGCAGCGCATGGTGAACCGCCGCCTGGTGGTGTCGGACGCGGGGAGGGTGGAGATCGCCCACGAGGCGCTGCTGCGCACCTGGGAGCCGCTGGTGGAGTGGATCGAGGCGGGCAAGGTGGAGCTGCTGCAGTGCCTCCGCGTCAAGCGCCTGGGGGAAGACCTCAAGGCCGAGGCTGACCAGCCAAGGCGCCAGGCCCTGGAGCAACTGGCGGCCCTGGCGGCGGCCGGCGGCAGCGACGAGCGGGCCGTGTGGAAGGAAGCCACCGATGCGCTGACTCAACTTCTGAACAAGGAGGTCCGGCCCTTGGCCGACCGGGAGGACGCGGCCCTGGTGCTGGCACTGATCGGGGCCGAGGAGCCCTTGCTCCACTCACTTGCTGACACGACAGCGCCGGTGGCGCTGCGGCGGCGGGCTGCCGAGAGCCTTGGGCTTCTGGCGAGGCGATGCGGCAAGGGGGACCCCCATGCGACGGAGCAGCGCCAGCGGATCGAAGGTGAGCTGGAGGCCTGGCTGCGCAGCGACGCTCTCAACCTCCTGGTGAAGGATGCCGAAGGCTGGGCCGAGCATGACGCCCGCTTGCCCCTCCTGCAGGGAGCGTCAAGGGGCCTTCAACTGGCGGCCTCGGCCGGCCTACCACTGCTGGGAAGTGGACCTGGCCGTTTGGTGCCGATGCTCATGCTCACTGCATTGGAGGAGAGCGGCGGCCTGAGGATCCGCACCGAGGTGGTGGAAGTGCCTGTGTGGAGGCTGCCGCTGCCGGGGGGCGAGCAGCTGGAGCTGGTGGTGGTGCCCGAAGGGGAGATGCAGCTGGGATCACCGCTAAAGGAGTGTGGCCGTACCAAAGCAGATAAATGGTATGCCAGCTTTCGAGATGGTTGCCGAGATGGCATCGATGTAGAAGCACTTCGCCTCGTAAGATTGCAAGAGTATCTGTTAGTCAGACAACCTATCAGCCAGGCTCAGTGGCGAGAAATAGTGGTGAATGTTTCATGTATTAATGAGGATGTAGATCCTGCACCTGGAAGGGCCAATCCAACAAGTCTGTGGGAATCACATGGACAGCCTGGCGATCTGGCAGTTGATAGCGTGAGCTGGAACAACTGCCAGGAATGGCTACAACGTTTGAACTACTGGCTCAGTCAGAAATGGGCAGAGGAGGGAGGCCAGGGAAAAGCACCTAGATTCAACTTTCCTAGCGAGAGCCAGTGGGAGGCCGCATGCCGAGCAGGAACAGAAACACCTTTTCACTTCGGGGATACCTTAGATGCTACTTGGGCTCGATATAATGCATCCTCAGCTTATGGTCTAGGACGCAAGAAGAACAGGCCTAATCAGCCGTGGCTGAACGGGTCAAGCGGGCTGGTAAACCGCTGGGGGCTTTCCGAGATGCATGGACAACTCAATGAGTGGTGTGAAGATAGCTGGCATCCGAACCCGATTGGCAAGGGCTGGCCTGTGGATGGTCATGCCTGGCGTAGCGAAGATGTTGACCTGGTACGCAGCGACAGCGGTCATAAAATGTACAAGTTAGTGCGCGGAGGGTCCTGGGTTAATGATCCCCACGACGCTCGCTCTGCCTTCAGATATAGCGGCGGCACGGGCATGGGCGTCACCAACGCTCTTAATGGTTTACGTCTGTGCTGCCAAAATCCCCCATGCTCCTCTCTTAGCTCTTGACCTTTGGGGCATTGCGCTCTGGGATTGCTGGCATATGCTCTGGCAATCGAGGAGGTGTCGCAGATGCCTTAATTTTGCTCAGGTTCCATGAGTTCATACAGGACTTTTCCTCAATATTCAAAGCTCTCAACACTGCAGTAGTGCCGCCACAATCAAAGGCTGTTCATTTGCTGTGAAATCTCACAGCTCTTTTTCCAAGGATGCCTCAAAAGGCTCTGGTACTGATGCCAGGCCATCCCCCGGGGCCTGAGGTGATTGCAGATCCATAGTCATCTTCCGCAGGTGTGCAGTAGTGTGCTTTGTTCTGGAGAATCCCCATACCTGCGCATGCGGGCGTTCCTCAGAAATGCCCCACCCAGCGGATCACTCCCCCCTCACCAGCCCCATGGCAATGGCTCCCTGCCACTGGAGCCCCCATGCCCACCCCCATGACCCCCGAGCGTTTGGAAGACCGCTTCCGCTTCTACCGCAAACCGTATCAGCAACGAGGCATCCGCCTGCTGCACCAGGCCATCCGAGAGGGCCTCTCCCCGGAGCAGGTGCTGCTGGAAGAGGCGCCCTGGGCCCTCGCCTACAGCCAGGCGCCACTGGCGTTGCCCCCCTCCGGCGGGTTGGATCCGCGGGGGGCGGAGGAGGAGGGCCTGGCCGGTCCGGCGATCGCGGCGCCGGTGGTACCGGGCGATTCCTACCTGCTGGTGAACGACCGCGATCAGGACATGGAGGCCTATGACCACAGCGGCCGTCTCCTCTGGCGGGTTCCCTGCCTGGCCCGCGGTCAGGGCCGAGACAACCAGTGGCGCCAGCGCAACAGCGACACCCCACCGGGCCTCTACAAGCTCGGCGCCATCGACCGCGACCACGAGGCCAACCCCAATCCCCCCTGCTCCGACACCGCCATGGCCTACGGCTGGTCTTCCTTCGACATGGAGGAGCTGGAGGCTCAGGAGGCCGCCAACGGCCGTGCCGGGATCATGCTCCACGGAGGCGGTTCGGCCTGCGGCTGGCCCGGCGCCTGGCAGCCGCGCCAAACCCTGCACCCCATCCTCGGCTGCCTGCGGCTCCACAACATCAACCTGCGCGATCGCGTCCTGCCCCTGGCTGAGCGCGGCAGCGGCTACGTGGGGGTGTTTCAGCAGCGGTAGGCCCCGGCGCCATCCGCCAACTCCGCCCTGCCGCACAACTGCTGCGCTTGCAGGGGTGTCGCGCCGACAGCAGGGGCACGCTGAGCCCCCTCGGGGTTCTGGGCATGTCCATGGCAAGGGGGAGAGAAGCCTCCGCCCTCTGGCGACATGAACCCCTTACTGCGGCTGCTGGCCGCCGCCGCCTCCCATGGTCTGCTCACCGGCCAGATCATCTTTTCGGCCGCCTTCGTAAGCGCCTGTGAACTGCCCAACTGGCTGCATGCCCCGCGCCAGGTGAATGCCTGCCTGGAGCGGTGGATGACGGTCAGCGCCCTGTTCTTCCCCTCCGGCATGCAGCTGGCCGCCGCCAGCGCTCAGCCGGCCCTGGCCCCTGGCCGGCGGGGGGTGTTCCGATGAGCCGCCCCATCCCGACCCACGACTACGTGACGCATTTCGATCCGGCGCTGGAGCGGCACCGGGCCTGGCTGCAGGCGGCGCTGGAGCGCCTGGTGGACCATGAACCCGACGCGCTGGTGGAGGGCGGGCCGCTCTGGCGGCTGTGGAGCTCTGCACCGGCGGAGGTCGCGCCGCCGGAGCTCGCCCCGGCCCCGATGGCCGACAACCCCGCCGCGGTGGCCCTCGCCCTGCCCCTGGTGCGTGAATTCGAGGGCTGCGAGCTCCTCGCCTACCCGGACCCCGAGACCGGAGGGGAGCCGTGGACGATCGGCTGGGGCAGCACCCGCTACGCCGACGGCCGCCCGGTGCAAACCGGCGACACCATCGATCAGGAGCAGGCCGATGACCTGCTCGCCGCCCGGCTGGAGCACGACGGCCAGCTGCTGGCCCAGCGCATCCCCGGCTGGTCGAACCTCAGCGCCCACCAGCGCGCGGCCCTGCTGTCATTCACCTACAACTGCGGCCCGAACTGGTACGGCAGCGAGGGGTTTGCCACCCTCAGCCGCTGCCTGCGGGAGGGAGCGCTGGAGCAGGTGCCAGCAGCCCTGCAGCTCTACGTGAACCCCGGCGGGCCCAGCGAGGCGGGGTTACGGCGGCGCCGCAAAGGCGAGGCGGCGCTCTGGAATGGCGGGAGCAGCAGGCCCCAGGCCGAGGCCCCCACCGGTGCCAGCGGCCGCTCCTACCCCAACCCCCTGGTGGGGGTGCCCTACTTCCAGCAGCGGGACTGCGCCCAGCGGAGCCAGCGGGATCGCACCTGCTTCTCTTCCAGCTGCGCCATGCTCCTGGAGGCCCTCAAGCCCGGCACGCTCCAGGGCGCCAACGGCGACGACGCCTACCTGGCGGTGGTGCAGCGCTACGGCGACACCACCGACGCGGGCGCCCAGCTCCAGGCCCTCGCCCACTACGGCATCACCGCCCGGCTGGTGCAGGACGCGGACTTCCAGCTGATCGAGGAGCAGATCGCCCGCGGCATCCCGGTACCCTGCGGCTACATCCACCGGGGCCCGGTGGATCGGCCCACTGGCTCTGGGCACTGGCTGGTCGTCGTCGGCCACACGCCCACCCACCTGGTGGTGAACGACCCCTGGGGGGAGCCGGACCTGCTCAGCGGGGCCACCCTCAACGCATGCGGGATGGGTCTGCGCTTCTCCCGCCAGAACTTTGGTCGGCGCTGGATGGTGGAGCCCATCGGGGGTGGGGCTTACCGCTATGCCCCCGGCAAGGGGTGGGCGGTGGTGGTGGATGGGGTGGGGTGAGAAAGAAAGGAGCTGAAGCAGAACAAAGGGGCAGCGGCTGCCTCCAATTCCGTAACGAACCGAAAGGGTGACAAGGCCCCCCCCCCTAAGGCAATGACATATCTAGCCGTCGATCCACCGCATGCAATCAACCCCCAGGAGACTTCCTTCTCCTGGGGATGTCTGGCCTTGTGCTATAACAGGTGTTGAGCGGACAGAGCTTACTTTAGGGGGGGGGCTCTGCCATTCCCAAGAGTTTTTAAACTTTAGAAATGCTCAAAAGAATCCAACTGCTCCAAAATATTGGGCGTTTTGCAAATGCATCATGTGGCGCAGTAGAATTTTCCAGGCTGACTCTAGTATTTGGCAGAAACTCTTACGGCAAATCAACTCTGTCAGATATTCTTCGCAGCCTGTCTACAAATAATATCCAGCTTCTCGAGCATCGAAAAACCATCCCCGCGATTTCTGCAGAACAGGTAGCCAAGCTATCATTCGTGCCAAATGGGGCAGTCAATGAGGTTACAATTTCGGCTAGTTCGTCTGGCTGGAGTCTTAGTGGCATTGATACACCTAAAATTGCCATATTCGACGATGCTTTCTTTCATGAGAATATATTCGAAGCGCGACAGTTCAGCAGATTCACAAAGGAGAATCTTAGCTCCTTTATATTAGGTGAGCGAGGAGTTCGGAGTGCTCAGTTAATAGCATCAAAGAAGAGGCTTAAGGGCGAGAAGACACGCGAACGCAATCAACTTAATCGGGATGGCTTTTCTGGAATCGATGATTTAGAATCTTTTTTGGCACTTCGGGTGTCAGAAACAAAAGACCAACTACATGCAGCGTTAGGAAATCAACGGCAGCAATACGCCGCACTACAGAGACAGGCAGGAAACGTAGCTCAAATAAGAGGTAGACCTACCTGCTTGAGACTCGATCTATCACTCAGCCTTAATGGCTATATTGCTACTATTAATTCATCTTTGAAGACTTCGCTGCAGTCGCATCATGAACGTGCCTGTCAACTCGTCTCTGAGCATATAGCCAAGAACTTTATAGAAGAAGAGGGCGCAGAAGATTGGATAAAGCGTGGTCTACAGCTAAACAATGGCGAGAGCTGTCAGTTTTGCGGTCAGTCGCTTCAAGACGAAGCAAAGCATCTATTTCAATTGTATAGGCAATGCTTTGATGCTTCCTATTTGCAGCACGAGGAATCAATTCGAAGCACACTTGAGGTTGGACTTGAAAATGTCAGAAGCCATGTGGCTTCACCTATCAAGCTCAATATTATGACAAATCAAATCACATGTCTTGGCTACTCTGAGCTACTAGATGAAGAGACTTATGCTCGCGCCTACGCTCATCTCACGGCCTTGTCTGATCAGTTAAATAATGCACTGGACGAATGGGAAAGTGAATGCAATAGGCTTGCTCTGCAGATAGAAGAGCGTATCGGCCTTAAAATGAGAGCGCCTCACCAGCCTCAGCAAGAACTGGATGGTGAATTGGCTGAGACTAAGAATAGGCATATCCAAGAATTAAGCCGTGAATACAATAGCGTTGTCGATCAACTTTGCCTGCGACAACAGAGCCTCAAAGAAAGCTCTAGTCCTTCAACTATTGAGGAGCAACTCCGTGCCTGTGCCGCATTAGGCGCCAGCATAAATCTGAGCCTACAGCGGATTGAAAAGAATGAGGTTGTACAAAGAATGAATACTCTCGATAGAGAAATTTTTGCACTTGGCACTGAAATCAATGAACTTGAAGAGAATCTTCAGTCGCAACAAAGCGAGTATCTTAGGCGTTATTTTACGAGTCTTAACAGATGGTACCATGAGTTTGGGAGCAGGGATTTTAGCTTGGAACTTGAGCGGAATTCGGCTGGACATACTCCCGTTTACTATCTAAAGGTTCTGTTCAAGGGACAGCATATCTCCGAGAATAATCTTGCAAGAATATTTAGTGAGTCTGACCGACGAGCGTTGGCATTGGCGGTCTTTTGGGCTCACATCGAGAGCCAAGATCAATCCGAGAAGCAAGCTTTGATTGTCATACTCGATGATCCAGTTACGTCGTTCGATAACGGCAGGATCAGCTCGGTCCACAATCAAATCATTTCATTATATCAGTCGGTACG